>JAKLJF010000067.1 GCA_023151335.1 Thermoanaerobaculia bacterium
TCCAGAACGACAACATGCTGCGGGCAAAGTTTTCGCGCACGTTTGCCGATGGACTGAATTTTTCGCTCAACTACTCCACCTTCAACCACCTGGGGCAGTTTCGCTACCAGGCCGTCAAACACTCGGCCTTCCTGATAGGCGTGTGGTATCCGGTCAACCCCCGCTACGAGTTTTTTCTGATCTACGGCAAAAATTCGGCGAAACAGCAGGATAACGGCGGTATTGTGACCGATACTGTATTCGGCGGCGGTCAGTTCAGCGGCCCTATCGATGCCGCGGTGCGCCTGCCCGACCAGCAGGCGCTCACCAAACAAGCCGATCAATCGTATCATTTTACCCAGCACCTGAAATTTACGGGTTTCAGCGACAGCAGCGTGGGTAAACGAGTGCTGAGAGCCTCGCATACGGCCGAATGGACCAAACAAACCTTCAAATTCTCCGACCCCGGCAGCAACCCCGGCTTCCCAATGCGCGGCGACAGCCTGTTTTTCGATACATTCCTCGTCGACCGGCGCGGCCTCCGGCAGGTGTGGGCGCTAAACCGGCTGGACAATACCATTACCCTCAATACATTCAAAGCGAAAAAACCGGGCCGGCCCTCCGATGAACTCGCTGTCGGGCTCCATCACACGCTGTTTACGCTGAAACAGGAACCGGCAGCCGACTCCGTTTTTTCCAATTTTTTTCTGACCGGAAAACTGGCCATCACCCCCTCCGAACGGTTCGCCTTTATCGCCCGGGGCGATGTCGGCGTCATCACCAATTTCGGAGAATATTCGGTGAACGGCGAATTGAAAATTGGCCTGGGCAAAGCCGGCGAATTCAGGGCCAGCCTGCTCAGTCAGCGCTACCCGCCGGCCATGTTATTCCGCCGCTTGTACGTGAGCAAGCGGCCGTTTTGGCAAAACGACTTTGCCAAACCGCTCGAAACCTCCTTGTCGGCCACCTACGCCCTGCCGCTGATCGGCCTGGAGATCAGTGGGAGAACCCACCTGGTTAACAATTATCTGTATTTCAATCAGCAAGGCATCGCTACCCAAACGTCCTCACCGCTCCAGGTCGCCCAATTGCTGATCCGGGAAAACCTGCGCCTCGGCGGTTTTCATTTCGATAATACCGTGGCCCTGCAACGCGCCAACCGCGACGACGTGCTGCGCCTGCCGCGCTGGTTCACCAAAAACAGCATATACTTTTCAGGCCCCATCATCAAAAAACGCATGCTGTTTAACATCGGTTTTGATTTCCGCCTGAACGGCGAGTTCATGCCCGACGGCTACCAGCCACTGACCGCGCAATTTCACCTCCAGGACTCGCTTACGGCCAAACCCTACCCCTGGCTCGATGTGTTTATCGCCGTAAAAGTGAAAAGTTTCCGGTTCTTTTTCCGGTACGAAAACCTGTCGACTTTGTGGGACGACCGCACCGTGTTTTATCACACGGCCCACCATCCTCAACCTTTCGGCGCTATCCGCTTCGGCATCGCATGGCGGTTCCTCGATGACAACCAATCGAGACAAAACACCGGCAGCAATACGCCGCCGGGTAGCAGCGGCGGGGCGCCACCGGGATTTGGCAGAGGGTTCTGACTAACGACTTGAGAATTACGACTTTTGCCCGGTCAGTTTTTTAACACGGCCTCTATGTCAGCGAGCAGTTTTTTGCCTTCCCCGGAAAACTTAGCCGTGATCCCGGGATTGTTTTTCCCTTGCATCAGGAAGGCAAAATTATCGGCCAGCACCTCGTCGGGGTGGATGATGTAGCCCGTGTTGTCTTTGATCTGGCGGAAAAAATCGGGCAGGTTTCTCAGGTCGAGCAGGCTGCTGTAGCCGTCGTCTTTGGTGAGTACTTTCCAAACGCCGTCGGGCGTTTTTTCAATTTGATACAAATTGAATTCCACGTAAGCGAAGAATTCCTGTTTTTCCGGCTTAAAGCCCGGATGATTGGCATAAATGATAGGGATTGCGTCGATCGTTTTGCCGTTTCCGGCGTCCAGTGTAATTTTTTGGGCAAAATCGACGCCGTCGGGGTTGTGCAGCACCCGTGCGGCGAGCGGTTCCGGCAGCCGGAGCCGGTCGAGGCCGATCGTTTCAAAACCGATCAGTTTGTACAACTGTGCTCGTTTTTCCGGGTTCAGCCTCGAGTACACGTGAAACAGCTCATGGTACATCGTAGTGGTGAATTGCCGGCGCATTTCTTCGGCCAGTACATCGGCAGGTATGACAATGCAGTTCTCACGGGTGTAATATACCGAAGGGCCATAGTGTTTACCTTTGGTTTTCAGCATGATGAGCGTATCCGGAAACAAACCCGGCGCCACCATCTGGCAGGTATTGAATACAATTTGCATTGTCGCGGCCACCAACTGGGATTCATGGGGAGAAAAACTTTCCATATCCCGCCGGAGGTAATCGACAAAAGCAGGCAACATTTCCATTCGGGTTTGATCCGCTTCAAGGGGTTGTTTCATTTGAATGGACATTTCAGCGGCCGTCACCCGTTCAAAAAACAAATCGGTTTTATCTTCACCAATAAACCGGGCGGCATCCGCGCTGTCTGGCAGCAATAGTATATGACGATTGTCGAGTTTTACAAATTGAATCTGATCGGGTCTTTGGGCTGTACAGGAAAATATGAAAAACAGGCTAAACAGGGTTGGGAAAAAAATGCGCATGAGTGAAATCGTAGTTTTAAAAATTTACAGGGTAAAAATCTCCTTTGGTGTGGTAAACAGGGGCTATGTTCGACCAAATACCGGGAACTTCAATTGAAATACCGATCCTCCCTCCTCTGGCTGCAATACCTTGATGGCAACTCCATGCAGGTGGAGAATACTCCTGACCAGCGAGAGCCCCACGCCAGTTCCTTTGACGCTGCTTTGGTGTTGGGGGCTGCGATAAAAAGGTTCAAAGATCATATCCAGTTCCTCCGGGGCAATGCCGGGTCCGTTATCGCATACTTCCACCAGATGACCACCGTCGGGTTGAAACCGGACGCGCACTAAAACGCGTTTGTCCGGGGAATATTTGCAGGCATTGTCCATCAGGTTTAATAATGCGGTACGTAAAAGCGCTTCATTGGCAGAAACATGGAGGATTTCGTCCGATTCAGGCAGTTGGCCGGGATCAATCACGGCACGATACCGCGGCTGATTTTTTTGCAATTGCTCTTTTGCCTGTAATAACAATTCATCCAAACGGACCGGCGCAAAAGGTATCCCGGCGGGATTATTGTAAATCCGGGCGAGTTGCAGCAGCTTCTCTTCCACTTCGCCCAGGGCACGCACGTCGTCCAGTACGCTTTGCAGGGCTTTGCGGTAAGCATCGGGATCACGGTCGCGTTGCAAGGTAACGTCCAGTTGGGCGCGCATGGCCATGATGGGGTTTTTCAGTTCATGCGATACATTGGACAAAAACATACGCTGCACCCTGAAAGCCTGCTCCACACGGTCGAGCAATTGGTTGAACGTTTCGGCCAGGCGGGTTAGTTCGTCGCGATTGGCCCCGGTTTCAACGCGGTGGCTCAGGTCTTCGGGCTGCATGGCTTTAACCTGATCCATGATCTGCGATACCGGGGCCAGTGCCTGTCCGGCAAAATAATAACCGGAGGCAGCCATAGCGGCGATACCGAAAATGAAGCTGATGATCAGGATATTGCGCAGTTGGTTCAGCTCGTTAGGATCGCAAAAACCTTCGGCAACAATGGTAAAAGGCCTGTTCGCCGGACTGATCATAATCTTCCCCAAGACATGCAAATTTTGGTGCCGGAATTGTTGCCGGCCATGCTGTTGGATGTTTTGCAGGATTTTTACGGGCAAAGGTACCGCTTCCGGGCGCAAGGTAAATACCCGCTCATAAGCGTCGTTGTAAAGACTGACGTTCTCCCGGTAGGGAAGCGTCTCGGTATCGTCGGGTTCCAGCCAGCGCACCGGCAGGGGCGGCAAATGGTCTACCTCCTGCAACGCCGTTTCGGCTGTCAGCGCGGCTTTTGATTCAAGGTTTTGAAAAAAAACCGTTTCCGTGTGTTTTTTGTACGTCCACCATACCGCAAACAGGACGATAGCCAGAATGCTTGCTGCCGTCAACAGATACAACAAAGTGAGCCGGGTACGAATTTGCATATTTGTTTATTTCACGTCCCGCGCAACAGTTCCTGCACCACCCGGGGTACGCCTGTGCTGGCCGGTTCGGCTATGATCGCCAGGTTGGGCATCTGTTGCAGTTCCCAGTTGAGCTGTGGATTCGGATCGATGTAGTAAAACGGGATGTGCCGGTTGGCGTAGATCATCAGACTGGCCGCCGGATACACCTGAAGCGACGTGCCGATTATGAGAAATATGTCAGCTTTACCGGCAAGTTCGGCAGCGGGCGCCAGCATAGGCACCGACTCCCCAAACCACACCACCTGCGGACGCAACTGAAAACCGCGTTCACACAAGTCGCCTATTTTTATATCTCCTTCCCATTCATACACGAGTTCTTCATACCGTTCGGAACGCACTTTTTTCAGCTCCCCGTGCAAGTGCAACACCTGCCGGCTGCCGGCTTTTTCGTGCAAATCATCCACATTTTGCGTGATAACATGCACGTCAAATTTCGACTCCAGTTCCACCAAAGCCCGGTGCCCGGCATTGGGTTCGGCTGCCAGCAGCCGTTCGCGGCGCTGGTTGTAAAAACGCAACACCAGTTCCGGGTTTTTCCGCCAACCTTCAGGTGTAGCCACGTCTTCAATGCGGTGTTGTTCCCACAAACCGCCGGCATCACGAAAAGTGCTGATGCCACTTTCAGCAGAAATACCCGCCCCTGTCAGGACGATCAGTTTTTTGCGCATGCAATGTCGGTTGAGATGGTTTAGAGGGTTTAGAGGGGTTTAGAAGGCTTCCATCACTCATCACTCATCACTTATCACTCATCACTCATCACTTCTTGCTCAACTTGCTGTTCCGGTGGCCGTATCCGAAATAGATCACCAATCCGATCGCCAGCCAGACAAGGAAGCCGAACCAGCTTTTGGCGGGGATTTGGGCCATCATGTACAAACAGGAAGTCAGACCCAAAACAGGGATGAGTGACAAATGGTTCCGGAAACTCAGGCCGGCCAGGAACAGGCAGGTAAAGGTAAACAACCACATCGGTATTTTGTGCTGGAACAAGGCCCATCCCGACTCAAATTTCAGTTCTTCCGGCAATGGCAGTGCATCGACAAATGCGGCGTATTGCGCCTGATCCAGATTGCCGAGGTACTGCGCCAGGTCGTTTCCGGCCGCAGCAAAGCCGGCACTGTCCTGCCGGATGGCGTATGTCACGGCCTGTTCGGCCTGTTGATGATCCATCCGGCTGAGCAGGGTTTCCTCGTCGAATCTTTCCGGTGCATTGGTGAGCCAGGCGACCGTCTCCGCCCGGTGTTGGCTGAACAGGTAGGCAATACCGGTTACCACCAGCAGCGGGAACAGCCATTTACCGTCGATATAGGGCGTCCGGAATTTACCGCGCGGCGCATCCGGCGTCATTTCCAGTTTCAACACACCGGCACAAACCAGCACAAAAGCGAACAGGGTGCCCATGCTGCACAGGTCCAGCACCGTGTCGCTGGGAATAAACAGCATGGGTATCACCACGAAAAGGCCGGTTATGATGGTGGAAAAATCCGGCGTGCGGAAACGCGGATGAATACGGGAAAACTTTTTCGGTAACAGTCCGTCGCGGCTCATCACCATCCAGATGCGCGGCTGACCGAGCTGAAACACCAGAAATACGCCCGCCATCGCCACCACCGCGCTCACGGCGATGATGCCGGAAAACCATTTCAGATTGAGTTTGTCGAAAACGTAGGCCAGGGGGTCGTTCACGTCCAGTTCTTTGTAACTCAACATGCCCGTCAATACCAGGGCAATGAAAATATACAACACGGTACAAATGATGATCGAATACACCATGGCCCGGGGCAGGTCGCGCTGCGGATCTTTACATTCTTCTGCCGTGGTGGACAGGGCGTCGAAACCGATATAGGCAAAAAACACCGACGAGACGCCGGCCATCACCCCGCCGAAGCCGTTGGGCGCAAAGGGGTGCCAGTTGGCCGTATCCACGTAAAATGCGCCGACCACAATGACCAGAAACACCACCGCCAGTTTCAGGAGCACCATCAGATTGCCGGCATGTTTCGACTCCCGGATACCAATGTAAACCAGTGCTGTGATCAGGATCGACATCGCCATGGCCGGAATGTCGAGAATGACGCGCAGGCCGCCCAGGTTAGGGGCGTTTGTCCAGGCCATCCAGGCTTCCCGCTGCGAATCGGTCAGGCTTTCCATTGTGGCGCCGCCTTTCAGCAGGCCGTCGGTAATGGCAAAGCCGTCGCGGGCCGACACATAGTCGATTTGCGCCCATTCCGGCACGAGCCAGCCGGCGCTTTCACACAAGCTGGTAAAATAACCCGACCACGAAACCGCCACCGTGATATTGCCCACTGCATACTCCATAATAAGCGCCCACCCGATAATCCAGGCGATCAGTTCGCCAAAAGCCACGTATGAATACGTGTAGGCGCTTCCGGCCACCGGCAACAGGGAGGCAAATTCCGCATAGGCAAACGCTGCAAATCCGCAGGCCATGGCCGTAAAAATGAACAGAAAAATAACCGCCGGGCCGCCGTTGTAACTCGCCGAACCAATGGTGCTGAAAATACCGGCGCCGATAATAGCGGCAATGCCGAGCGCTGTCAGGTCAATTACGCGCAGGCTTTTGTGCAGGCCGGCCACATCCCCGGTTTCACTTTCGGCAGTGGCAATGGCGTCGGGGATGGATTTTTTCCGGAACAGATCGTTCAAAAAGGACATGATGTTAGAAAAGGTTGAGCGGATTTAACGGGTGGAGCGGGTGGAGTAAATAACTTTATTTAAGTTTCAATAAATAAAATATGGATTTTTCGGCCTTCTAACCCTCCTGGTTACCCACAAGTTGGCGTTCTTTTTATTAATATGCGGAGTATCCGCAAGACCCCGAAGGGGTCGAATGTGATTAGCCTGGCATGAAATGCCGGGTTTGCATGCAGAACGATGCCACACAACCGCAAAGCGGTTGAATGTAAACGGGTTTCGAACCTAAAATTCAACCGCTTTGCGGTTGTGCGCCGGCCCGTCCGTAATCCCCGGTTGCATCGGGGGCTATTCACATTCGACCCCTTCGGGGTCTGTATTGCTGCATCCAGAAAAAGAACATCGGCTTGTGGGTAATCAGGAGGGTTAGAAGGCCGAAAAATCCATATTTTTTTTTATTGGAACTTAAATAAAGTTATTTACTCAACCCGCTCAACCCGCTCAACCCGCTCAACCCGTTAAACCCCTGCTCAACCCGTTAAACCCGCTTAACCATTTTCAAAGTATACACCATCGGTATCTTGTCTTCCAGGCCCTGAATCCGGTAATGTCCGTCGGCGCCGCGCACGGTTTTGTCAAAGCAATCGTAGGGGGAGTATGGGTATTCGTTCAGAAACTCCAGTTGAAGCCCTTGCCGGAGCAAACTGTTAATGACCTCGCTCAGACTGTGGTTCCAGCCGTATTCCGTGTATTGGATAGCGGCGGCGGGATCAGCATAGGTGCCCGTTTGCTCGGTTGTAATGACACCGGCGTTGTGATAAGCATATTTGATGAATTCCATTTTTTCATCCAGCATCCACACCACGGGGTGGAACTCGGCCAGATAAAAAAAACCGCCTTTTTTAACAAAATGCGCCACCACCGCTGCCCAGCGTTCGAGATCGGGCAGCCAGCCGATAACGCCGTAGGAGCTGAAAACAATGTCGAATTTGCCCCTGAGATGTCGGGGCAGGTCATATAAGTCGCAACAGACAAAACGGGCATCCGGATTGCTTTCCCGGGCCAGTTGCCGGGCATAGCCGATGGCAGTATCCGAGAAATCGCAGCCCGTTACCCGGGCGCCGAGCCGGGCCCAGGAAAGCGTGTCCAGACCGAAATGGCATTGCAGGTGCAGCAGTTTTTTGCCTGCCACATCGCCTACTTCGCGCAATTCAATTTCATTAAGGCTGGTGGCGCCTTTTTTCCAGCCTTCCACGTCGTAAAAGGCCGAGGATTTGTGCACTTCTGCGCGCAGATTCCAGGCCCGGCGGTTGGTTTCGATAAAATGATCCACTTTTTGAGTGATGAGTGATGAGTGATGGCGGTTGGAGTTCATCACTCATCACTTCAAAAAACCCTTTCTCTCCCCACATACCCTGCTTTCATCTGCCACAACGGATCGTTTAGCAACAACCGGGGGGCAAGGGCTGCCGGGTAATCGTTGAACTGGTCGTAATTTTCTGCGCGCACCCGGACCGAGGGCCCGAAATAGTCATAACTTTTCAATCTGGGGAAACGGATGCTCAAATCTTTGGGGACATCGGGCAAACGGTAGGTGACAATACCGTTGTTACCCGCCGGTGCAGTCAGTACCTCCCAGCGAAAATTGGTGCTGCCGCTTTGTGTGCGGATAAGCGACAACAGGTCGAAAGCGCCGGTACATTTTACGGCAATAACACGAGGGCCCGTGACCGTGGTAGGCTGAATATCGAAAGCGGGCGCCGGGATGCTCGCCGGCAAGGGGCTCACCAGCCGGTCGCAGAGATAAGTATAACTGCCAGGCTCGACATCGGTTCCGTTCAATCGCAGCCGGTAGGTTCCGGTTGAGGGATTTGGCGGTTCAAACACATCCAGTTGATCAAAAATCGGAACCGGGCCGCCGGGTATGGGGATGTTGCCGCCGATGGCCAGAAATTGCTGTTGTCCTGCGTCGATGACGCGATCGATCCGGCAACTCCAGGGAGCGAAAAAGGGCAAGCCGACAGAAGCCGGCGTTGAGGCAAGTTTGGGCAAAGTAGCAGCATCGAGCGTGGCGTTCACCGTGGGCGTGTTCGCCGCATCGAATAGGACGTAGCGCCATTCGGATTCGCCGTTGATCCGCAGGCGCAGCCAGAAACGACCGCTGTGCAGGATACGGTATTGCCCCACGTAATTGTTGGCCGCCTGCGGCTGGGCAAATGTGAGGCCATCGGGCACCACTACCGCATCCAGCGTGCTGAAATTGGTCAGCGTCACATAAAGATCGGTAGTTTGCACGAATTCGGGGCTGCGCAGATGGAGGTCGGTACCATCAGACAGATTGGTATACGTGGTCAGCACCACGGTGGTATCAAATATACCCGTTCCGGGAATACTCAGCGTGGTGATGCCCACTACCGTACAGTCGAACGCCTCGCCGGTTTTGGCATCGGGCACCGCTACCCGCGCAGTGTCGCCACCCGGCAACCAGCGGAAAGCGCGGACCAGTCCCTCTGCATCCGACAGGAAAACGGCGTATTCAACTTCCGGGAGTGGATAGGTATTGTGAAAAGTGAGTTCAAACGCCGGAGATTCCGGCGGATCGGGGGTTTCATCTTTCTTGCAGGAGCCGGTAAACAGCAAAAAAAATCCGGACAACAATAAAATGCGAAAGGTCGGCATGACAATTAAATTCGGATTGGGAAATAGTTGGGCCGCAAAAATAATCTTTCCCTCCCGGCCGACCGTTTAATTCAGGGAATTCCAAAGGTAAATTTTTTCCAACAGATCACTCAGCAGCCAAAATGCACCCCAAATTGTAAACCATTTCAGCATGGGTTTTATTCCTTCAAACCCATTCAGTAAGGCATCATCATCATCGTACCGGCTCCCGGTATATATATTTCGCATGGCCTGAAAGCCTGCCCAAGCCCCACGCACAAACAAATAAACCATTATGGCAGTAGAACAAAAACGCCAGACCTGGTAGGCATTATTCCCTTCCAGGAGATAAAAATCGCCGGATCTTGTTGTTTGCCACTCCCAAAAGTCTATCAATAAATTCACCGTGTACAACCCACATAAGGTTAAAAAAAGGATCATGACAATCTTGCCGGCACGACCAATTTGCCGGGCACGATCCATTAAAACATCAGAAAGCAGCAAGGCCGGTTGTCCTTCCGCGTTCAGTTCGCTATGGCCCTGACTTGTTTCATCCGGAATTTCGTCTTTATTTTCCATACAAATCGGGATGTCAAAAGTTTGAGTAAAAATTGAGGGTAATGTAAGTATGATTGAGCATCAACAACACCCAAAAGAAGGCCACAAGTGTCCCGGCAAGCATAGTGCGATATAAATGAGTGAAGGCATTTTCGAGCGCTCCCTGATCGCTCATGGTAAGTGCCGTTTGTAATTGCCGGCCAAAACCATGTATAAAATAACCGAGCGCAAAAACCGGACTGTATATGAGCAGGACGCTGAATATCATTCCCAGCATCGTCAGACCACCTTCACTGCCCATCATCGACTGATACCCTGTCAAGCTGATCAACGCTGAAAATCCCGCGAATACCCAACACATCCATGCGGTACGAAAAGCCCAGGGAATCGTTTTCCGCCAGTAGCCTTCCAGCCATTCGCCCGCCGGACGCGCGTCTTCCGGGGCGTTGGTCATTCCGGTGTCGAGGGGTGCATTTTCCTCCATATTTACTTTTTTGTGGTAAACGTAAGAAAAAGCAATTTATCTGTCGTTTTTTCGCCTCCCGTTTTTCATTTAAAAATCAAATTTTCATGCAATCCGTAGCCGTTTTTTGCGGAGCGAACAAAGGCGCCCAACCGTGGTTTGCCGAGGCAGCAGCCGAATTGGGCGGCATGCTGGCTGAACGCAACATCCGCGTCCTGTTCGGCGGTGGCAGCGTGGGCCTCATGGGCGTACTGGCCGACGCCGTGCTGGCTCATGGCGGCTCTATTACCGGCGTTATCACCGAACAACTGAACGGCCTGGAACTTGGCCATCCGGGCGTACACGACATGATCGTGGTGGAATCGATGGCCGAACGCCGCACCCTGCTCATCAAAGGCACCGACGGCGTCATCACCCTGCCCGGCGGCTACGGCTCGATGGACGAGCATTTCGAAGCCCTCACCCTGGCCCAGCTGCACCAGTACCGCAAACCCGTCGGCCTGCTGAATGTGCAAGGGTACTACAATCCCATGCTCCAAATGCTGGATCACATGGTGGAATACGGCTTCCTGAAAGCGCAAAACCGGGAACTGTGCATCGATGCCAGCTCGGTGCCTGAATTGCTGGATAAAATGACGGCGTATGAGTATAAAGCGGTGCAAAAATGGTTGTGAGGGGAAAGCAAGGGTTAAACTTTCTTTAAAAATGATGCGTGAATCAAGTAATTGATAATCAATATTTTAATAGCGTTTTTTGGGTGTGTGAGTACAGAATTAGGTACAAAGTGCTCCGTTCAAAGTTAAGCATTTTCCGCCTTATATAAAGCACTTACCAGGAGGCATTACCCACCATTATATCAAAAACACTGCTCCCGTTTGTCACCTGCACCCAGAAGCCTTTCGTCGTCAAACGAATGCCATCCAGTGTGTACATATTGCCGCCGATGTCGGTCAACGGTGTACCTATGGGCATTGGGATTGGCGCCGCCGGCGCCGGTGGGCTGCTTGTTAAATACAAACCCACAACCATTTTGACTGTCCAATTCTGACCCGAAGGCGCCGTTAATTTGACTGTTACGTCAGCACGGCCGTCGGCAGCATTACAGATACAAAAGTTAGGGACGTCAATACGGCAAGTGGTAGAGGTGGCATTCACCGTGCCAGTGATCGTTTGGGTGGGCCCCGGACCAGTAACTACCACCTGGTAATCGCCATTGGGATAACTGCCAAATGTAATGGGGAATCCGGTGCCGGCTACGGATGCGCCCAAATTGGCGCCTCCGTTGGTTTGCAGTTGGTAACTGTAGCCCAGATAAGAATTGTCCAAGCCGATCAATGGACCCGGCTCATCCGTGCAATAACCGGCAGAGGCCGTGATCGTATACTCCGCCAAAACGGAAACCGACACGGACAATACTTCACTGACACAGCCGGTATTTACATCCCGCAATGCCGCGTAAAACACCGTTCCGGCATTGATGACAGGCTGGAACTGGTTGGCTACATCGGCGTACAACTCCTGGGTTTGGTCTTCGTTGAACCAAACGACTTCGTTTCCCATCGGCACATTTTGTATCACCAGATTGGCTTGTTCGCCGGCCAGTACCTGGGTGACACTGCTGGGGTCGAGTGCCGGCGCCGGTGCTGCCGGTTGGCTAAAGCAATCTGCGCAGGCACTGAATATCCAACCCGAGTTGTTGGATACGTCATCGCTGTTGGCGCCAGCGTAGCGGAAGCCTGTTCCGGTAGCGGCCATATCAGTCAGGTATAGGAAGTCGAGGCAGATGGGGTCGCCGTCTTTGTGGAGGATGGCTTGTTGGCCGAGATTGGAGGATTTTATTTCGATGGGAAAGCCGCCGGTGCCTTCGGCGATGAAGTTGCCGAGGGGGGTGATAGTTTGGGTGCTGCCTGCGGAGAGAATATAGGTGTGCCCTGGAGAAAAGGTCAGGTTTTCAAAGGTGTTGGAGCCGTATTGGATCACACCGTCTTTTAAAAACAGCGCCGAATGAAAATAATTTCCTGAACCATACAGGTAACTCGATTTTCCATTGAAAATGACATCGTAAAACGTCAAGTTATATGGAAAGTAGAGGTTCCCATATTCTGTTCCCTGAAAATTTATGGTCGAAGTGCCGGCATCAAAAATAAGGTTTGCACCAGAGTTACAGAAATAGAGATAACCATTGTTTGGGTTGGTGATATTGACAATTGACGATCCCAGGTAAATTGCCATTTGGGGATTGCCGTTGCCGCAACCAATCCAGAACTGACCAGCGTTAACAGTCTGATTGTTCGTGCGGATCGTCCCACTATAAAGATACATCGCCGTCCAACTTCCAACCGTGAACTCATCTAAAAACGTCCACTCGCCACCGACACCGTTAAAAAACACGGTGCTGAGGAAACTTTGTCCCGCTGTAAGGATAGTTTCGCCGGGTGTTGAAGCCATGAAGAACACTTGGCCGTTATAGGTATAGTTCATCTCAGGCGACAGGGTTAGAGAGCCGAACACATACAGCATATTATTACCTGAATTCGTTCTGAACTCCGGGTTGCCCGTGATGCCTGTCCAAATCATGTCACGACAATAGGAAATCGGGTTGTTCGCGTCGACCACGCCACCCGTCAAGCTGGAGTTGGCATCAAAAAACACGTCGTCATATGGTGTGGGGACACATTCGCCGCCGCTGCCACCGCTACTCAGCGACCAATGCCCCGAGTCGTTCCAATCGCCGCTGCCGCCCACCCAATACAACGTTCGCTGTACAACGGGGGTAATGGTCCAGCCGCTGTTGTTGCCCAAATCCACGCTGTTGCTCGCGCTAAAAGTTGCTCCGCCGCTGGCGGCCATATCCTGAAGTATCACGTATGAAAGCGCCACATTCCCCGATGTCTTGATTATTCCGGCTTGTTGCCCTGGACTTAGAGAACGTATCGTTACAAAATGGGAACAATCCGTTCCAGAAGCATTCAGTTGCCCGCCTGGTGCTATTGTTTGATCGTTGGATAGATTGTAAATGTGCGTGGGAGAAAAGGTCAGGTTTTCAAAGGTGTTGGAGCCGTATTGGATCACACCGTCTTTTAAAAACAGCGCCGAATGA
>JAKLJF010000680.1 GCA_023151335.1 Thermoanaerobaculia bacterium
TGTATCGAAGTCAAACTATTTCGATTTCACCTAAAGCACAGTCAAATGCAAAACCAACTTTTTTTTCTGTTTACAACCTGTTTTTTATTACTGGCGCTTCATCCCGTTTCCGGGCAAGGTTGGCAACAAACATACGGGGAAGGTTGGGCAATTTCCGCCGTTCAAACCGCGGATGGCGGCTATATTTTTACCGGGTATACTTTAACACCGAATGATAGTACCGATATTTATTTATTAAAAACCGATATAGAGGGGCATGAAATGTGGTCAAAAACTTATGGCGGCCCGTTCGAGGATTTGGGATGGAGTGTTATTCCATGGGACGATGGAGGATATATCGTAGTAGCAACTAAAGAAAGCGCGCCAGATAATGCTGATATATACGTGTTCAAAACAGACGCCTTTGGCGAGTTACTATGGGATACCCTGTACGGCGGTAGCTCGAACGAGTTATTACGCAAAGGCGCAGCTACCCGTACTTCGGACGGCGGCCTGGCAATTGTTTCCCTTACCCTGTCCAATGACGGGGATATTACAGATACGCTGCAAGGCGGATCTGACATCTGGTTTTTAAAATTGAACGCTGAAGGCGAGAAAGTTTGGGACAGGATATTCGGCGGGCCGGCGGACGATGACGAGGGTGAAGTTTTACGTACCTCCGACGATGGGTTTTTAATCGTTGCCGGCAGGTCTTGCAAGACCTTGTTTTTTTCTGCGGGCTGCGAAGAATATTTTTTGATACGTACGGATGCTGAAGGCAATCAGCTGTGGGCCAAGGGTATCATTGGTGGCTTTGACTCCGGCACTCCCTGGGGTGGCGGGGTTGCGACTTCTGACGGAGGATTTATTGCAGCGGGCTGGGTAGATACGAATCTTGTAGCGGATACGATTAAGGGTGGATTTGTTGCGCGTTTCGGATTAATGAAGGTTGATTCACTGGGAAATATGTTGTGGTTTAAACAATATCCGCCACCCTTTTCCTTGCCGGTTGAGATAATAGAAACAGACAACAACAATTTGCTCGTTGTTTTCTATGCAGCAGAAGGGGACAGCGTATTTATCCGATTGGATAGTCAGGGAGAATACTTGTCCTCTCATATTATAAAAAGTGCTTTTCCAATAGGGTTGTTCGATATTTCACCAAGCTCGGATGGAGGATTTATTCTTGCCGGATTTGCAACGGATACATTTGTTACAAATAAAACATACGCTTGCTTGTTCAAATTAGACTCGCTTTTCAACAGCTTTGTCAATGAAATCCGCGGAGTCGTCTATTGGGACACCGGCGACTGTCTCTCCGACAGCACCGAACAAGGCCTGGTACAGTGGCTGATAAAAGCCGAAAACGCCGATCACACATTTTATGCCGTGACCGATACGGCCGGCCGATTTGCCATGAACGTGGACACGGGCCTTTACGCGCTTACTGTTACACTACCTAATGGGTTTTGGTTGCCTTGTACCGACACGGTTTACGTGGCTTTTAACCAGTTCTACCAGACTGTGGACACAAGCCTCGGCATGTCGCCAACCACGCTTTGTCCTCAACTCCGGGTGGACATTGCCACCCATGCCGTACGCCGTTGTTTCCCGAATGACTATCATGTCAGGTATTGTAACGAAGGGACGGCTACGGCGGAGAACGCTTATGTGGAGATAGACTTTGATGCCTTTATGGATGTTGACACCACAGCCCTGCCCGATCCATGGGTTGTACTGCCTGACAACGCATTCCGCATACAGCTGGGCGATGTTCCTGCCCAGGCCTGCGCCTCATTTGCTATAACCGCCACACCAAACTGTGAGAACACCATGCTGGGGGAAAACAAATGTGTTGCAGCGCGAATCTATCCCGATTCACTGTGCTTTTCCACCCAGGGATGGGACCGGTCCAATATCCTCGTCCGGTGGCGGTGTATAGGTGATACCGTGGTGTTTATTATTATCAACACGGGGGCAGACATGCTGGCACCAGGTACATTTATCGTCATAGAAGAGGTAGTGCTCAGTTTTAGCCCTATGATTGCACAGGCTTACGCGGTATTGTTTTCCGGCATGTTTCAGTTGTTGGCGGGACAAGACACCAGCATCATCGTACCCGCGGCCGACAGTGTTACCCTGCGCCTTCAAGCTTTTCAGAGCCAGGGACACCCATTCAGCTCAAGCGCCTGGGCAACTGCCGAGGGGTGTCCGGGATTCGAACCGCCCAGTCTGTTCCGGCAATACCCACAAGATGAAGCTTCGCCTTTCGTAGCAGTCGAATGTCACGAAGTGGTGGGCCCATACGATCCTAACGATAAGACACCGTCTCCGCTGGGTTGGGGCGCTGAACACCTGATTCGCAACAACACATTGATCGAATACCACATACGCTTTCAGAATACCGGCACCGATACTGCTTTTACCGTTGTGGTGCGCGATACGCTGTCACCCAATCTCGATCTGGCGAGTGTGCGCCCTGGCGCATCGAGCCACCCATACCGTTTTGAAATGGCACCCGGCAGGGTACTCAAATTCACCTTCGACAATATTATGCTACCCGACAGCAATGTAAATGAAAAAGCCTCGCATGGGTTTATCCAGTTTTCAGTGGAGCAATCTGACAAGCCACTCAATCCGGTTGGCACGGTGATTGAAAACAAAGCCGCCATTTATTTCGACTATAACACCCCGATACTAACGAACACGGTATTGCACACGATCGGGTCGCTGGATACCTTGCTCACGGAAAAAAGGCAGATATGCGGTCCAGATGTCAGGGACACTGTATTAACTGAATATTTAACTTGGGTTTACCTGAATCTGACCCGGATCACTTTCGTTGAAGCCGCCGGGTTTCAAGAAGTATTTATCGACACGGTTGCTTCCATCGGAGATACGATTTTCAATGTCGTCGTTATCGAGCCCGTCACAGTGGTGGATACGCTGAAATCGGATTCAGGCTGCGATACCCTTTTGTATGTGCACATTTTGATACCGACTCGCTCTGCATCTGATCCGCTACCATTCCTGCTCTATCCCAACCCCACCGGCGGAGATCTGACCCTTTTTCTGCCATCCGGAACACGGGAAAAAGTATCTTTTATCGAAATACGCGACCTTATGGGGAGGTTACATCGAACTTATGGCGCGCCGGCAGTAAATACGCTTCTGTTACCGGTTTCAGAACTACCCCACGGTGTATATTTCCTGACGCTGAACGGGCCGGAAGGAACTTCGGTAAGGCGATTTTTGAAAAGTGAATAAGCAATTAACAGGTTTACATACAGGATTATATTACGGGAAAATTCTTTTCTATTTATTCAAAAAAATAAAAAATTATGAAACGATATATTCTGTTCTCCATAGTTTTTTTTCTCTTCGGAATAAATAAAACCAAAGCG
>JAKLJF010000681.1 GCA_023151335.1 Thermoanaerobaculia bacterium
GGCTGCGCAGGGTGTGTCGAGCCGGCGGATGGCGTATTGCACCGGGCCCGCAATCCCGCCTGGCGGCAGCACGGGATTTTTTTGCTGAAAACCGTACACACCCGTCACGTTTGGCGTGAATTGCACAAAGCCGCTTCCCCCCCAGCCGAAGCCAGGCTGGCTCATGCAGCCGAAGAGGAAGGGGGCTTCAAATTCACTATAAGTTTGAACAGTGAGCGCCGGGCCGCCACAACTGACTGTTGCCACGTTAGCCGGACATTTTTCGGGTACTGTAAAGGTGTGGGGGCCATACCAGGCTTGCGGGTCAAGGCTGCCGCCACACACTCTTCTCACATAACACTGGTAGGTTTGGCCAATCTGAAGATTATCAAAATGCGTTTTGAAGTCGGGGCCTTGCAAGGTTACAATGGTAAGCGGGTCGATCAGTCCTTCAATCGGAAAAGGGTATGGCGCCGGGCCGACGGTATAAGCAAATGTGCCGCTTGTCGCGTTGCCGCTTTTAAAATGCAGATTAGGCGGGAAGCCGTTAGTCGAAACGGAAATATCGGTAACCGCGCCGCAGGTGGGCAGGGTTTTTACGGTCAGCGGTCCGGCCCAGCAACCCGTTTCCGCGCCGTTTCGCCGCCGCAGATAAATCTGGTAATCGGTGTCGGGCGTCATAAACGGGGCGGTGGGATAGTATTGATTGTTTGTTACCCCGGTTACCGTGGGCGTAGTGGCGGCGTTGGGGGTGAAGGGCGCCGGGCTGTACACCAGGTCGGTGGTTAGCTGGTCGGACCAGGCCCAGTATAATACGGCATAGCGGTCGGTAATATGATGCAATCCGATGTCCGTCACAACGCCCACCGGACTGAGGCTAAACCGGAAATCGGGCGAAACCGCGTTTGTCGGCTCTGCCATCAGGTAATAGGTTACGCCGGCTTGCAAGGGGCCGAAGGCGCCGGTATATTGATGGATGCCGTTGTAAATACATTGCCAGTTCTGGTCCGTACAGCCGTCGCTTTCCGGTTTGTACAGAAACCGGACCGCCTCGCCGGCGCCTTGCTCCACGTAAAGGGTGTACTCGCCGGTGGCCGGCGCCGTGAACCGGTAAAGCGACTCCGGGCCCTCGCCGTCGGAAAAGCAGCCGGCAGGTGTGTAGGCGTTGCCGGGGGCCAGCGAGAGCGCGACCGGCGAACAGATGGATATATCGGATGCCGTGTTGCACAGCGATGACATATCGCCGGGCGTACGGAAATGCAGGGGGCCGATCCATTTACTTTTCGGGGCGCCGCAACTGGCCCGGACGTAAAAGACGTAGTGTGTGGCAGGAGTCAGGTTGTTCAGGGCGAGCGTGCTGCTTCCCACGTTTCCGATGGTCGGCGGCGTGGAAGCCTCCGGCTTGGCCAGCGAGTCGGGCGCATAAAACACTTCCCATTGCGTGCTGCCATGCGCATCCCACGCAATAGTGGCAGAATAAGGGGCGCTTTGTGTGAGATACGGCGTACCCGGTCGCGTACAGGGGAGCGCATTGCCAGCCGTGATGCGCAAATCCCAGCCTTTATTGACCGATAACTGATAGGGTGCAGGTGAGTCGTCCACCACGTACAGTATCCAAACGCCATTTGGGTTTTTTCCTTCAAAAGCCGCCAGCGAAGGATAGGGTTGTTGCCAGGCGCCGGGGCCGGGCGCCGGCCAGATATCGGGTATATCATCCTCCACATTTGCCGGCAGGAAGAGGACGTCGGTCAGCATATCGCCGGGCCAGGCCCGTTCCGCTTCCAGGTCGAAATCAATATCGTAGATGGCGAAGGTCAATGCGTTGGAAACATCTGACAGGAGCACTACCCGCGTGCCATCGGGCCCTTCGAGCAATATATCGAAATCAGATTGCAGGCCGATCAGTTCGTTCAGTCCGATACGTACACCGGTAAGCGCGGAGGGCATCCCGCTGACCGTAATGGTGGAAGGATAGAGCGACGCGGTTGTCGCGCCTTCCACCTGTATTTTAGCCGGGTTTGAAAATTGCTGGGTGACGGTTTGGCTTTGTGAGGCGGGTAAGCTGAGGACAAAGCAAAGGAGGCACAGGAAATGCCGGGCTGGGCGAGGGTAATATTTTACAAGTTGCATGGGAGGTAAATCGATTTTACCTCAAAGTTAAGCATCGCTGTTCAATTTTGCCCACAACATATCCTTCAACTGCTGGATATTTTTACCCGTCACCGCCGAAATAAAGATCACCTCCACATTGCCGGGCAGGGTGGGCCGCAGCATTTTCTCCAGGTCGTCGTCGATAAGGTCGGCCTTGGAGATGGCGAGCAAGCGGGGTTTGTCGAGCAGGTCGGGGTTGAATTCGCGCAATTCGTTGACGAGGATGTCATATTCGGCCTGCAGGCTGCGGTCGGTATCGGCGGGAATCATAAACAGCAGGACGCTGTTGCGCTCAATATGCCGCAGGAAGCGGTGGCCGATGCCGCGGCCTTCGTGGGCGCCCTCGATGATGCCGGGGATATCGGCCATGATGAAGGACTTGCCCGGGCGGGCTTCCACGATGCCGAGCTGGGGCACGAGCGTGGTGAAAGGGTAGTCGCCGATCTTGGGTTTGGCCGCGCTGACGGCGCTGAGCAGGGTACTTTTCCCGGCATTGGGAAAACCCACGAGTCCCACGTCGGCCAGCACCTTGAGTTCCAGCACGACCCATTGCTCGATGCCGTCCTCGCCGGGCTGGGCGTAGCGGGGCGTCTGGTGGGTAGCTGATTTAAAAAAGTTATTGCCTTTTCCGCCGCGGCCGCCGGGCAGCAAGATCTTTTCATCGTCGCGTTCGGTGATCTCCAGGAGCACGTCGCCGGTTTCAGCATCTTTAGCCACGGTGCCGAGCGGTACTTTTACAATGATGTCGTTGCCGTCAGAGCCGGTTTTGAGTCCGCCGCGGCCGTTTTGACCATCCTTGGCATAAATGTGTTTGGTGTATTTCAGTCCCAGCAAAGTCCACTCATGTGGGTCGGCTTTCAGGATGATATGGCCGCCCCGACCACCGTCGCCGCCGTCGGGGCCACCTTTGGGCACCCCCGGCCCGCGGAAAAAATGCACGCTTCCTGCCCCCCCTTTACCGGAACGGAAGAGAATTTTGACGTAATCGACGAAATTTTGTTCGGCCATGATCCTGTGGGCAGTTATGAGTTATGCGTTTACAATAGGCGGCAGGATGGGGCAAAGGTAGTAATTCAGCGTACTAACGGATTTTAGTTTATGAAGCTGCGTAACGCTAAAAAGCAACATCCGTGACGACACTCATTACCGAATCTGACCACCGTCATTCTTTACGGGCGCGGTTAACCGGAGTTTTGCCTCACCATTCAATGAAAACCTCCCTGGTTATGAAAAAGATTCTCGTTCCGACCG
>JAKLJF010000682.1 GCA_023151335.1 Thermoanaerobaculia bacterium
CACGATCTTTTCCAATTAAAGGACTTCAGGGGGTATGTGACCACCGATACCATATTCGTAAACGAAAAACCTTATGGAGAACTGATCGCAAATGTGGAATTGCCCGACCTTGACTCGGCCCTGTGGTGGCGCGTTTTTTTGAGGGACAAAGACAAACATCAACTCCGTATCCTCGGCGCGTGGGCCCAGGATAACGCATTGGAGCATTCCTTCGAAGAATTAGGCGTTATCCGGCCAGGCGATTTTCAGGCAAAGGTATCAACTGTAAACTTTCCGATGGAAGCCCTTCAACTTTTCGTGCCGGGCATCTACAAAACAACGGGAAAAATAAACGCCGACGCGATCTATCTCGGCGGCCCTTTCAACCGGGTGGGCATGAAAGGCGCCGCGCAAATCGACGGGCAGTTCCAGATGGATTACCTGAAAGCGCTATTTTATATTCCCAACCAAACCGTTCGATTGACGAATTATCAACTGTGGGCGGATAGTGTGACCATCCTCGACGCGGGCAAACACCGTGCAATAGTGCAGGGAGGGCTTCGCCATGATCATTTTCAGGATTGGCGCATCGATTGCCGGATCCGATCGGTCGGCAATGATTTTATGATGCTGAACACCCTGAGCACCGATAATGAATTGTTCTATGGCCAGGGAATCGGGCAGTTTGACGCACGGTTCACCGGCTCTTTTAGTAAAACAAATATTTTTATCACGGCCTCGACCGGAAAAGACACCCGGCTTTACATCCCGCTGGGATCAACGTCTGATATTCAGGATATCAACTTTATTAATTTCACGAAAAAAAGCGAAGACCAGACAATAGGCAAAACAAAAAGTTTTGTATTGGAAGATGTAAAAGGCCTAAACCTGGAAATGAATTTGACGATTACCGACGAAGCGGAAGTCCAACTTATTTTCGACGAAAAAGCGGGCGATATTGTGAAGGGTAGGGGAGAGGGTAATATCCGGATGACCATAAACCGGGAAGGGGAGTTTAAAATGTATGGCGATTACCATATCCGGCGCGGTGAATACTTGTTTACACTCCTGAACTGGGTTAATAAACCATTTACCGTGGCTGAAGGCGGCAGTATTAACTGGTATGGCGATCCGTACAGCGCACAGATCAGCCTGGACGCTACTTACGAAGAAAACGCCTCGCTTTACAACCTGCTTCGGGACGAACTGGCCCTGACAAATAATTTGACCTCGGAGGCGAGCAAAGCTACCAGGGTCATTGTGACCATGCACCTGAAAGGCGATTTGTTTAAACCGACCATCACTTTCGATCTTGGCTTCCCAAATGTGTCTTCCCAAACTAAATCATTGATTGACAGCAAGTTAACCTTATTGCGACAGGATCAGAACGAGTTGACGCGCCAGGTATTCGGGCTGGTGGTGGTGGGATCGTTTTTGCCGCCTTCATCGGGTTCCGGCACCATACAGAGCGACGATTATCTGGCTTCTGCATTCAACACCCTGACGCAGGTATTGAGCAATCAGCTCTCCGGATATCTGACCAGTCTGGCTACCGAATGGTTTGGCGGAACAGTATCGAGCATAAACTTTGACATTGATTATAATGAATACCGAAATCAGGTAACGCCAGGACAAAACCTGACGCAGGTCGGACGGGAATTGCAATTGCGCCTAACGAGCGGGTTTGCCAACGACCGGATCACGGTTCAGTTCGGACAGCAATTCGGTCTGGGCCAACCGGGAACCTCCACAAGCGAAGGCTGGGGCGAAGACCTTACCCTTGAAATTCAACTAACGGAAAACCGCCAGTGGCGGCTGAAGGTATACCAGCGCAATGAACCGGATTTTGCCGGCGGGTCCCGGCGGTCGCGGTACGGCTTCGGCATTAGTTTCCGGAAGGATTATGAATCATTCAGTGATCTGATCGATGATTTTACGGGATGGATGCGAAAAAAGAAGGATTGAAAATGTACTGAAATTTTACCTATAATTTATATTATGTTAAATAGATAAATGAAAAACACTTATTACGACCTGGTCGCGCAGACCTTTGATTTCCCCCAGGATGGCTTCAGTTTGAAAAATAACCGGCTGCTTTTTAATGATATTGACATCTACGATCTGGTACAGAAATATGGCTCGCCCCTGAAACTGACCTACTTACCAAAAATTGGCGAGAAAATTCAAATGGCCCGGAAATTATTCCGGGATGCCATTCAGCGGCATAACTACAACGGCAAGTATATTTACTGCTACTGCACCAAAAGTTCGCATTTCGCTTTTGTGCTGAACGAGGTATTGGAAAACGGCACACAACTGGAAACTTCCTCCGCCTTCGACATCGACCTGATCTGGCGCTTGTACAAGCTCGGCAAAATCAACAAAAGCACTACAATCGTCAATAACGGCTACAAACCGCCGGCCTACGCGCAAAAAATCGCCCGCCTGATCGACGAAGGTTTCCAGAATGTGATGCCGGTATGCGACAACGCAACGGAGCTGGAGATGTACAATACCTATATAAAACGGGCGCACTGCAATATCGGCATCCGGATGGCCACGGAAGAAGAGCCTAATTTTGAGTTTTACACTTCCCGCCTGGGTATTCGCCAGAGCGAGGTACTGCCTTTTTACCAAAGCAAGATCGCGAGCAACCCGAAGTTTAACCTGAAGATGTTGCACTTTTTTGTCGACATAGGGATCAAAGACACCTTATATTATTGGAGCGAATTGAAAAAAGGTATCAAAACGTACTGCGACCTGCGCAAGGTGTGCCCTACCCTGACCTGCCTGAATATTGGCGGTGGCATGCCTATTCGCAATTCCCTTGGCTTTGAGTACGATTACCCCTATATGGTAAACGAAATCGTTCGCCTGATCAAAGAATACTGCGACGATGAAGGCGTGCCCGAGCCGGATATTTACTCCGAATTCGGCAAATTCACCGTCGGAGAAAGCGGCGCCACCATTTTCTCCGTCATCGGGAAAAAACAACAAAACGACGCCGAACAATGGTACATGCTGGACAACTCCCTGATCAACACGCTGCCGGACAGCTGGGGCATCAAGGAACGTTTTATCCTTCTGCCCATCAATCACTGGAACAAAGAATATCAAAAAGTAAATATCGGCGGTATCAGTTGCGATAATGCCGATTACTACAATTCAGAAGCGCATATCAACCAGGTGTACCTGCCCGTTTACGACGAGAGCAAAGACGATCCGCTATACATCGGTTTTTTCCATACAGGCGCCTACCAGGAGGCGCTGAGCGGTTACGGAGGCTTGAAACACTGCCTGTTGCCTGCGCCCAAACACATTCTGATCGACAAAAACTATTACGGTGAATTCACGGACTGGGAAGTTTTCCAAGAACAGGACGCCGATTCGATGCTGAAAA
>JAKLJF010000683.1 GCA_023151335.1 Thermoanaerobaculia bacterium
GGCAGCGAGATGAAAATCCAGCCGAACACACCGGCCGCGACGTAGGAGGCTATTTTTTCGAGGTTCATGGTTTGTCAGAGTCGTTTATTGGCGACGACCAGCACGTTAGCGCCGGCCAGGTACAGGATTCGGGCGGTCGTGCCGGCCGTTTTTTCTATTTGGGAATAATATCCCATGTTCGCAGAAGTCGGGATGTTGGTCGTCGTGACGCCCACGCTCACCCCGTCAATATAGCCTTCGCAAGCAGCGCCGCCGGGCGAAACAGCGACGATCAGCGATTGCATGGTCGAAGTACCCGTGAGCGGAGCGGTGCCGGTATTGATCACCGTTTCCGTGCCGCCGGAGCGGGCGACGAACTGCCAGTTGCCGGAGTTCGCGCCGTGGGTGTAGCGGAAGTACACCCCATTCGTTGGTTCACCCGTGGGGTTGGAGGCGTCCATCCAGCCGCAGCGGACGTTGTAGGCATTGGTCGCATCCGAGAGGTTGTCCAGGCTGATCGAAGTGGCGTAGCGCAGATAGGTATTGTTCGTGGAGCGCACCATCGCGTTGGCCGGCGCGCCGATAGAACCCTTGCCCGTGGCCGAGGTGGAGGTGGACATGCCGCTCAACCCCCAGGGCCCGCCGCCGGTACCGGTACCGCTGCCGCCCGTGTTGGCTTTTACAAAAAAGTCGCCGTTGGTACCGGAACCGGTGGCGCCGGCCACCCCGTGCCGGAATTGGGCACTCAACACGTAATCGTTGAAATAGTCGAAGGCCGTCAGGGTACGCCAGGCGGCGGCCGTGGCGTCATAGATCAACTCGATAGAGCGGCCCGGCAGGATAAACCAGTCCTGGTTGTCGAAAGCGAATCGGTTGCCGGCACTCGATGCTGCAGATTGATCCTTGAGCATGACAGTATACGATCCCACGTTCATGAGGGTAATACGCCGACCCGCCTCGCCGCCGTCCAAACCGGTGATGATCCGGAAAGTAGCGTCGGTGGACAAGCGGATGACGCTGGCCGTGGAGAGGCCTGTGGGCGACCAGTCGTTTTGGTTGCCGGTTAGTTGGGCCGGGGAAATGACGCCACCCGTCACGAATTTTTCGGACAAAGCGGCAACGGTCAACGTGCTGTTTGCCCCGCCGTCGGTCAACTTGATATTTGAACCAGCGGACAAGACGCGCTCGCTGGTTAAGGTGGCGTTGCCACTCAGGGTCAGGAAAGTCGCATCGGTTGGCGCACCGGAGCCGCCCGAGCCGAATTGCACCCAGGCAGAACCGTCGTTGCCTTCAAATTTGTTGTCGGTGGTGTTGTAGCGCAAAATGCCCTGACTGTTAGCGGGCCGTTGTGCCGTGGATCCACGCGGCAAACGAATAGCGTCGTTGCCGGCCACATCCAGGGCATACGCCGGTGCAGCGGTACCGATACCGGCCTGGCCGTCGTCGCCGACAAAAAACAGGGGCGTGCCACTGGTATTATAAACCCCAAAAGCATTGGTGGAAGTGGTATTGCCCAGGCCCACGACGGCCAGCCGCGGCATAACTTCCGGGAAAACAGCCCCGTCGCCGATCAGGCTGTACCCTCCGACTGTTTCCAGGGCGTATAAATTGGGTGCGCTCACCGCATTGGCGGCCAGGTACATCATACGCACCTTGCCGTTGGCGCCGCCGGTTTGATTGACCGTACCGGTCACTTCGACGAGGTTCATCACGGCATTTCCGCTGGTCGGTGCAAAGCCGCCGGCCAGCGAAACCAAAGCCGTGGATCCAGAGGTGGCACTCGACGTGACCGAGGTAGGCTGGTACAGCCGGGTATCGAGGTTGAATACCGATCCGTAATCGAACCCGATTCGACTGATCCCCGCACCCTGAAAATACCCGCCATTGGTAATCCGGCTGCGCTCCGCATCGCCGCTGTCGAAACCCTGGAAAGCAAAGGTGGTATTGTTCGTATTGCTGCCCTTGACAATAAGCCGGGCCGTACCCGACGATGGCTGCCCGATCAGCAAACCTGCATTGGAATTGTCCCAGTGCAGGTTTGGCGATCCGCCGATGCCGGAAGTATTGTTGTATTGAATATTGCCCGCGCTGCCAGCCGGACGCACCAGGCTGGCGGCATCGACCCGCGTCGATTGCCCCCAAACGGCCAAAGCCCCTGCCCCGAGGAGCAGCAGCGTCAGCGCTAATTTTTGGATGGGGTTACTTCGGTACATTGACGGGCTTTTTCCAAAATATCATTCAGGGTTCGTTTTTCTTCGCGGGCGACGGCCAACTGACGGCGGAGCATGACCAGCCGCTCCAGCAGGCCAATTTCCGTTTCGATGACGCCAACTTCTTCGGTTTTTTGCGCCAGATTGGTTTGCACTTGGGCGGTATCGAAGGGCACGGTTCTGCCGTTTTGAAGCAGGATATAACCGAGGCTGTCTCGCTTTTCGATTTTGTAATCGCTGCCGGTTTGAGCGGTGGCAAAAAGGGAAAGCAACAAAAAGGGGATGATGAGTTTCATGGGTGGATTGGGGTTAGTTGACGATAATTTTCTTTACCAGGATTTTCTGCCCGGTGGAAACCGTGCGGGAAAACGTGATGACCTGACCGGATACGGTAATATCCTCGCCGGCGCCCCAGTCCATCATCACGCCGTCCAAAAACACTTCCGTGTCCGTGGTCAGCGGCGTAAAGCCGGATACCGTGGTGGTGGTCGTATTCGACCCCGGTACGTCCTCAAATCGCTGAATCGTGACCGTGGGCGCCGAAGCGCTGGCGGCAACGGTGATGGTATTTCCCGAACGGGTTAACGCGATGCCGGAGCCTTGGGCAAGGGTTACGCTGCTGCCTCCCGTGAGGTTGATGGTGCGGTCCGATCCACTGCCGTCGCCGGCCGTAAGGGTTTGGCTTTCGGTCAAGGTGGTGTTGGTGACGCTGGAAATAGTTCCGTCGCTGTTCAGGGTAAACACCGGGATTTGCGTGGCGCTGCCGTAGCTACCGGCGGTGGCCTGGTTAGCGCGGCCAATACGCTGAAAGGTCAGGGTGGTGGTGCCCACAGTGATCGAGCCGTCGGTGGTCAGCACCCACATACTTTCACTGTTGGCAGTGCCTTCTTCCACGAAAAAGGCCCCGCCGTTTGGCATTTCGGTCGAAGCATCGAAGTCTGTGGAGCGCGTCCAGGCGCCCGTACCGGTGATGTACACGCCGTTTTCGGAGCCGGTGGTCTGGGATTTGACCAGCACCCGGTCGCTGGTGGTGGTGCTCACCCCGTCAATGGTTTGGTTGCCGCTCAGGGTAATGTTGCCAGTAGTGGCCACGCGCACCGATTGTTTCCAGGCGTACTGCCCGGTGGAAATGGACAGGGTCGGGTTGCCGCTTACGCCGTCGGCATTGCCCAGGCCAAAACTCAGG
>JAKLJF010000684.1 GCA_023151335.1 Thermoanaerobaculia bacterium
TTTACTCCCATAATGATGGTATTATCTTGCATGAAACTAATTTTTGACAAAAATAAGGGAATTGACGGCTTTTAAAAAATTTACCATTTCTGATAAATCAATACAGTAAAAAAGGGAGGAAATCTTACGGATTGAGCCGGGTGTGCTATCTGTCACTTAAAACATTTACCCATTTTTTGCTGTTTCCATTCAACAAAAAAACTTTAATTTTGCTGTATTAACTCAGCAAAAATGGAAGAACTCATCCGCCTTTCAAGAGACCTGGTACAAAGAACACCCGTCGCGCCGGTTCGTTTTTTAGCAGAGAGAATAAACTGGTCGTGGCGGTTGATCGGCATACGCGGGGCGCGCGGCACGGGCAAAACGACGTTGATGCTGCAACGGATGCGGGGTTTGGAAAAGGCCGTTTACCTTTCGCTCGACGATTTGTATTTCAGCCGCCATTCGATGCGTGAAACGGTAGAGGTGTTGCGGCTGCGCGGCTACCAGCGTTTTTTTCTGGATGAAGTACACAAATACCCCGATTGGTCGCGGGAGGTGAAAAACCTCTACGATTTCTACCCGGATCTGATGCTTGTGTTCACGGGTTCTTCCATCATCGAATTGAGCAAACAGGATGTTGATCTGAGCCGCCGGGCGGTGCTGTATGATTTGCCCGGACTTTCATTTCGCGAATATCTCTCGCTGACGGGCGTACATACGGCCCCGGCCATTTCGCTGGATGATCTCGTTTTCACGCACGAAAACATCGGTATGGAATTGTGCCGTTCATTTCGACCGCTCGAGCATTTCGGGGTTTATTTGCGCGAGGGTTATTACCCGTTTTTTCTGGAAAACCGCGACGATTATCACCAGCGTTTGCGGCAGGTAGTGCGGCTGGTACTGGAAACCGACCTGGCGCAGGCAGAAGGCGCAAAGGTGCAACAGGTGCAAAAGCTGGCACGGTTACTCCAGTTTCTGGCAGAATCCACGCCGTTCAAGCCAAATATACTGCATCTGTCGCGGCACATCGAATTGGACCGGGCCACGGTATTACGCTATTTGTCGCACCTTCAAAATGCGCGGCTCATCGGCGTCCTGCACGTACCGGGCGGCGGCTTGTCGGCACTGCAAAAGCCGGAAAAAGTATACCTGGAGAACACTAACCTGGCTTATGCCTTGCCCGAACAAATACCGGATACCGGCAATTTGCGGGAGACCTTTTTTTTCAACCAGGTATCTTTTGTTGCCGAAGTCGCGGCGCCGGATACGGCGGATTTCCTGGTCGCAAACCGCTATCTGTTTGAAGTGGGCGGCAAAGGCAAAAAACGCGGACAACTGCAAGGCAAACCTGATAGTTTTCTGGTTTTAGACGATATAGAGACAGGCGTGGGCGTTCAAATTCCACTCTGGCTGTTTGGTTTTTTATACTGACGCGGTACAGTGCTTTTTATCAAAAGAATTTAAAATCAGATACGAATGAGTATTGACCTGATCATAATCGGCTTCCTGAGTTTTTTCGTGATCGCCACCCTGTATTCTTCGGTTGGCCATGCGGGCGCATCGGGCTATCTGGCGGTGATGGCGTTGTTGTCGTTTCCAAGCCATGAAATAAAGCCTGTTTCCCTGATATTGAACATCATCGTAGCTGCAATTGGGAGTTACAGGTATTTGAAGGCGGGTTATTTTGACAAGAAAATATTCTGGCTCTTTGCCGCTTTTTCTATTCCAATGGCATTTTTGGGCGGATATTTCAAGGTGGACGACAAATTGTTCAAACTTTTGGCGGGCATTTTTTTGGCGCTTTCTGCCATTATGATCGCTTTGAAAACCATACAAAAAGCCAAACAGGAATACGAAGTCGTGCCTGTCCCGCTCTGGAAAGCAGGGCTGATCGGCAGTACGATCGGATATGTATCAGGGCTGATCGGCGTTGGCGGGGGCATATTCTTGTCGCCGCTGCTGATGCTGTTCCGGTGGGCAAGCCCTAAGAACGTATCGGGTATTTCTGCCCTGTTCATATTGGTCAATTCCATTTTGGGTTTGTCAGGGCATATATCCGCGCTCAGTAAAATTCCGGACAACAGCTATCTCTGGGTGATTGCGGTCGTCATCGGTGGGTTTTTGGGGTCTTATTTCGGCACGAAAAAAATCAATGCCAAAGGTATTTACATTATTCTGTCTATTGTATTGATGACGGCAGGCGTTAAGATGCTGCTGTTCTAACCGGCTCAGTTGAACAGATAATAAAATCCCGCTTTCCTATCTTTGCCCCCCTTATGCACCGCATCGGCTATCTGCTCACCCGCCTCGTCGCGGAAATTTTCCGTCTCATCCCTTTCCCGTTGCTGTACGGGCTCTCCAACGGTTTGGCCTTTTTACTGCGCGCCGTGGTGCGGTACCGCACCGCGGTGGTGTACGACAACCTGCGGCGGGCCTTTCCCGAAAAAACGGAAGCAGAGATAAAACAAATCGCCCGGGCTTCGTACCGCAATCTGACAGACGTGACCCTCGAAACCCTGAAATCGTACACCATGCCGCTGGCGGAAATCCAGCGCCGCTGCCCGGTGCGCAACCCCGAACTGATCAATCAATATCTCGACCGGGGGCAATCCGTGATATTGGCCGGAAGCCATTATAACAATTGGGAGTACACCGGCATCAGCATGCCGCCCACCTTTCACGGCACTGCCGTCACTGCCTACAAACCCATCAGCAACCCCCTGATCGACAAGTATGTCAACAACACCCGCGAGCGGACGGGCATGGTGATGATGAGCATGGAAGGCACATTCGCCACTATTCGCCTGCGGGAGCGGGAGCAGCAGCGTTCGGTGTATATTCTATTGTCCGATCAGTCGCCTTCCAGCCGGAAAAGCGCCCATTGGGTGCATTTTCTCGGCGTCGAAACAGCTTCCCTTCCCGGCCCCGACGTATTGGCGCGCAAGTTCCGCCTCCCGGTGCTGTATTACCACATACGACGCTTGCGGCGCGGTTTTTACGAAGTGGAATTCTCCGAACTCTGCGCCGACCCGGCTACCGCGGCTGAAATGGAAATCACGCAGGCATACGCCCGCCGTTTGGAAAGTTTTATCCGGGAGCAGCCGGCCAACTGGCTTTGGAGCCATAAACGCTGGAAAATGAAACCGGAGTGATGGGCGCGTCACGTTTACGAAACTTTAAAAAGTTTCGTAAACGTAATCCCCGGTCATTAGCGCCACAATTGTGCACGCCACGTTTACGAAACTTTCAAAAGTTTCGTAAACGTATTACCCGGTCATTAGCGCCACAATTGCACGCCACGTTTACGAAACTTTCAAAAGTTTCGTAAACGTAATCCCCGGTCATTAGCGCCACAATTGTGCACGCCACGTTTACGAAACTTTCAAAAGTTT
>JAKLJF010000685.1:0-230 GCA_023151335.1 Thermoanaerobaculia bacterium
GCCCGGACAGGGGCGGGATTTTGCTGAAAAGTCCAGAGGATTGACTGTGAAGTCCAAATGGAAGATCACCCCTGAAATTTTTTTAATTTTGACGCCGAAAACCTGTTATTATGAAATATTACCTCTCTATCGTTGTATTATCAGTATTTATCCTTGCTGCCAACAACACGCAGGCAAACCCTGCCGACAGCATTCCCCTTTTACAGAAATTGCTTCAAGGGCCGAACTCG
>JAKLJF010000685.1:240-3367 GCA_023151335.1 Thermoanaerobaculia bacterium
GCGCCGGCTGCTGCGGCGCCCATAGCTGCCGAAGCCGGATATAAATTCCGTTTTGCGGAGTTGGGCTACCGCCGCCAATTCGGCGGATTGCCATTGGGTATCGACCGGCCACTCCGCCTCAGCGGATTCGACTCCGGGGTGGCCATCGGGCAACCGCTATTAGCGCGGATGAGCGCCCATCAAATATACGGAGCGCTGCATTTTTCCTTCCTCCATACCCCGCTTTTTGTGAAGGGAGGGATTGGTTCATGGCGCGCAGCGCGCGTACCGGCGCTGTGGAAATTTGCGTCGGGCGCAGAACGGTGGACCAGCTACGCTTCGGAAAAAGCATTTGGTACGATGATCGGGATAGGGTTTTCCCAAAGCAACTTCTTTGCGGCATTTGAAGTGCAGATACTGGACTGGGATGATCAAAGTAATGTTGAAAAACCGGGGCGTATTTTCAGCCTGACTATGGGTTGCCAATTCGCGGCGCCCGGTGGCCGTGCCCTGAACAACCGGAGCATCGATTTTGAAGAACGGCTCTTCCGGATCAGCCTGAGCGTTGGGCGCTCCGCTTTTATGGCTCCCTGGAAGGAACGGGCCGCGGCAGGCAAGATGTACTATGAAGCCGCCGTAAAAGTCCATCCCCAATGGAATCTGGCGCTGGCCTACCACCCTTGGGCCGATCATTATGGTTTCGACAAGCAGGAACCGGCATTTTATCAGATACATGGACCGCAATTTCAATCCGTCGCCCTGTTCAACAGCACACTCAGCCACGTCCGGCACTGGCAGCTGAGAACAGATTATTATTTTGACCCTTACCGGAATGTCAAATGGGTGTTGAGCGCCGGCGCCGGCAGGTACCGGATTGAGCAGGTCGGCGGGTATCACGTTAATAACGGCAATGATGTCCCCCCAGCATACGAAGCCCATAAAACATTGGGGATCATTCTGGGCGGCGGATTCGATTTCCGGTTATTTCAATCCCGTTTGTTGTTTCATAAGACGGCTTCGGAATTTCCCGCGTTTTTAGAGTGGAATATAGGTTTGAAATTGTCGTTCCTGAGGATGAGAGGGTAAAGGGAGGTTGAGGGGGTTTAGAAAAGGTTTAGAGGGTTTAGAAAAGGTTTAGAGGGTTTAGAAGGTCCTACTGCACCGGCTTTGACAATAGCCAGCCAATAATAATCGAGGGCCCGGTATTCAAAATCATTGCCCGGAGTGGTCAGTTTTTCCGCCAGAAAATCCGGCGCCGGAAAATTTTTCAGCACCCGGTGCTCCGAACCATCCGACAAGTGCCGTGTCTGGTACGTGTTGCCGCCCTCGTCGCTGTGACTGACGGGTGTGCTGCTGCCCGGCACGTACAGGTTGTCGATGAAAACAATGGCGCCGCCCGTTTGTACGCGATTTCGGATTTGTGTTAAAAAACCGTCCAGTTGATCCAGTGGAATATGCGACCAGATAAACCCGCCGAACAGGCCTTCAACGGTTTGATCCAGCGCGCTTTGAAAAATATCGTCGCGTATGAATGTAATGTTATTGCGGGCATAATATTTATTCCGGGCGATATCCAGCATGGATTCGTTGATGTCGGTGGCCAGCACCGATTGCGCCGTCAGGGCCAGCCGCTGAGTCCACCAGCCGGTGCCGCAGGCGATTTCGAGCATATTTTGCCCCCGGAAAATATCCTGTAAAATAGCGGTCAGCCGTATCAGGTCTTTTTGCCGCTCCGGTTTTTCGTACAGTTTTTCGTATTCCGCCGCGCGGGCGGCGTAGTAGCTTACCAGATCATTTTGCATAATAATGGCGTTTTGCGGGATATAAGGTGCCTTCCGAGTTCTTTCTTTACCTGCTGCCTACTGCCCACTGCCTGCCGCCAACTGAATCACCTCCCGGATACTGGCATACACCACCGGCTTCGTCGCCAGCCAGCTGACAGGGTCCACCCAGCGGATCTCCACAATATCTTCTTCTGTTTGCGGTACGGCATCCGTATCGGCAGTGTGTATGCGGTACCACCAGGTGCGTTTCAATATACGTTCGCCTTTCTGGGAGTAGGTATGCCAGGTGTGGGCGAGAAAGGGACCCAGGGTCAGGTTTTTAAGCCCGGTTTCTTCCTGTACTTCACGCAGGGCGGCTTGTTCGGGCGTTTCGCCGGGGTCTATTTTTCCTTTAGGCATATCCCAGGAATTGCGGCGGTAGAATACAAGCAGCCTGTCTTGCGGGTCGGTCACGTAACCGCCGGCGGCTTCCAGTTGGGTGAAACAGGCGCAAAAATCAGCCCAGAGTGCTTCCGCTTTTTCGCCGTACAGGGCAACGGCTCGCACGTTTTTATTTTTATCCAGTAAATCGAGGTATTGCCGGATTTGCTTTTTTTTGCCGATGTAAGGGGCTGTAAACACGTCTTTGGCCGGTAAAAGGCCCAATTCGCCCACACTTTCCGGCGTACCCAGAAAAACCGGGACGCCGTTTACATAGACTTTGTACATTTGCTGCGGAGGCATTGCGTTCATTTTGCGGGTCAAAAGAACGAGCTTCTGTGAAAGCCGCCAAAAAAACCGTTCGAATTATCCGAATTAAGCACAAACCACCCCTCGTCTCAAACGCCGCACCGTATGCACCACGCCGCCGAAGTAGCCCGCCGTCTACTGGAGATCAAAGCGGTCAAGCTCAGTCCGCATGACCCGTTTACCTGGGCCTCGGGTATTTTATCGCCGATCTATTGCGATAACCGGGTAGCCCTCTCCTACCCCGCCGTTCGCACTTTTATAAAAAATTGCCTCGCCGAACAAGCCGGCACTTTTGGCGATTTCGACGTGGTAGCAGGCGTGGCAACAGCCGGTATTGCACACGGGGCCCTGCTGGCCGACAAACTGGATAAACCCTTCGTGTACGTGCGCGGCAGCGCCAAAGATCATGGCCGGCGCAACCTCATCGAAGGGGAGATACAGGAAAAACAACGCGTACTGGTCATAGAAGACCTGATCAGCACAGGCGGCAGCTGCATTACCGCTGCCGAAGCGCTGCGCGACGCCGGCTGTACGGTAGCGGGCGTGCTGGCTATTTTTCAATATGGATTCTCCAAAGCCCGCGCGGCTTTTGAAGAAAAAAATATACCATTTCAAACTTTGACCCATTACGACAT
>JAKLJF010000686.1 GCA_023151335.1 Thermoanaerobaculia bacterium
GAGTATCAACAACTATCTCGGCCTGGCCAATCATCCGGAAGTGCGGCAAGCCGATGCCGAGGCTGCCAAACGCTGGGGTCTGGCTTACCCCATGGGCGCCCGCATGATGAGCGGCGACACCAAACTGCACAACAAACTGGAAACGGAACTGGCACATTTTGTCGGCAAGGAAGCCGGCTACCTGCTCAATTACGGCTACCAAGGTATAATGTCTGTCATCGATGCCTTGTTGTCGCGGCACGACGTAGTGGTGTACGATGCTGAAAGCCATGCCTGCATCGTGGATGCCGTACGGATGCACCTGGGCAAACGGTTTGCCTTCACGCACAACGATATTGCCAGCCTGGACAAGAACCTGGAACGCGCAAAACGCATCACCGACGAAACGGGCGGCGGTATCCTGGTGATCACAGAAGGCGTATTTGGCATGCGCGGCGACCAGGGCAAACTGCGTGAAATCGCTGCCCTGCGCGGCAAATACCAATTCCGCCTGCTCATCGATGACGCCCACGGCTTTGGCATGCTCGGCAAAACCGGCGCCGGCGCCGCCGAAGAACAGGGCGTGACCGACGACGTGGACCTCTACTTCAGCACCTTCGCCAAAAGTATGGCCCTGATCGGCGCTTTCATTGCAGGCCAGAAAGGAATTATCCAATACCTGAAATACAACATGCGCTCCCAGATATTTGCCAAATCGCTGCCCATGCCTATCGTGGAAGGCGCGCTCAAACGGTTTGAACTGTTGAAGAGCAAACCCGAATTGCGCGAAAAACTCTGGCACAACGTGCATTTACTGCAAAACAGCTTGCGGGAACGCGGCCTGAACATTGGCGACACCAATACCTGCGTTACGCCGGTTTACCTGCCCGCTGCCCCGGAAGAAGCCGCGGCAATGGTGACAGACCTGCGGGATAACTACAGCGTATTCTGTTCTATAGTTGTTTACCCGGTCATCCCGAAGGGTATGGTGATTTTGCGCCTCATTCCTACTGCCGTACACACGGATGAAGATATCAGGCTGACGGTTGATGCCCTGGCTGCTGTGCGGGATAAGATGGCAGCCGGCGTATACCGGGATATGGTGGCGCAACCGGCGCAATAGTCCCCTTGAGGGCGTCTCAGAAGTCGTTGTTCATTGAAAATTGGACATTGTTCATTGAACATTTAAATATTTAAAAAATTTAAATTTAAATGTTCAATGAACAATGACCAATTTTCAAGCCTGCTGCGACAACCCCAAAAGTTTCCAGCACCATGAATAAATTATTTGCCGCGTTGGGGCTTATTGCCTGTCTGGCGGGTTGTAAACCGGCCGCATTTATCGCCGGCAAAAAGGCCGTCAATCCCCTTGAAAAAATACTCGCAAGCCATGCCACCGATTTTGACAGCATCCTGTCGCGGCCCGGTGTGTACGAGGTGCAAATCATTTACACCCAAATCGACCGGGATAAAAATCAGGCGCCGCATTTTACTTCCTGGCACTGGAACGTAGACTCCAGCCGCTATTTCTACCCGGCCAGCATCGTTAAAATGCCCCTGGCCCTGCTGGCATTGGAAAAGATCAATGATCTGCGCCGGAGCGGATATCCGGCGCTGACAAAAGATACCTCCTACCGGATCGATTCCCTCAGGCCTTACCAACGAAACTATTCTGCCGATACCTCGGCCCCCGGCAACCGGCCAGGCATCGCCCATGATATCCGGCGGATTTTTACCGTCAGTGATAATCTTTCCTATAACCATTTGTTCGAGTTTCTGGGTCGCGCCTATATCAACCAGGCTTTGCAGGCAAAAGGCTATACCCGCACGGGTATTGTTCGCCGTTTTTATGCCGGCGGGCGCGACAACGCATACACCAGTCCGATCACTTTTCTCGATGCTGCCGGTCATACCCGCTGGAAACAAGCGGAATTGCACGACAAACGCCAATGGGTGAACCCGCAAACACACCTGCAAAAAGGAAGGGGCTATATCGATAACCGCGACAACCTGGTGAATGCGCCCTTTGATTTTTCCAATCAGAACTGGTTTGCGTTGACCGATATGGAAAAAATGCTGCGGGCGGTCATTTTCCCCGATGCCGTGCCGGAGCAAAACCGGTTTGACCTGACGCCGGAAGACTACCGGTTCCTGTACCGATACATGGGCATTTTTCCACGCGAATGTGACTACCCTCGTTACGACACTGCTCATTATTGGGATAGTTATGTCAAGTTTTTCCTCTTTGGCGATACTAAAGATCGGCGGGACGGCTCGGTACGCGTGTTCAACAAAGTGGGCGTTGCCTACGGCACTGTGACAGATATCGCTTACATAGCCGATTTTCATCAAAATGTGGAATTTATCCTCGCCGCGACGATCCTTTGCAACCGCGACGGCGTTTTTAACGACGACAAATATGAGTACGAAACGGTCGGGTATCCGTTTTTGGCCAAATTGGGGCGCGCGGTGCATGAGTATGAATTAAAACGCAAGCGCCGTGTACGGCCGGATTTGAACGCGCTCAGAATCACAACTGAAACAAAATAAATCGTATGAAAAATCGGCTTGCCAGCGATTTTTACCGCCGAACCGATGTAGTGCAGCTGGCGCGCGAGTTGCTTGGTAAAGTGCTGATCACAAATTTTGAAGGTTGTCCGACGGCAGGCCTGATCACCGAGGTGGAAGCCTACCGTGCCCCGGACGACCGCGCCTGCCATGCCTGGAACAACCGCCGCACCAAACGCACCGAAGTCATGTTCCGGGAAGGCGGCACGGCATATATTTATCTTTGTTACGGCATTCACCACCTGTTCAACGTGGTGACGGCGCCCGAAGACGTGGCGCATGCTATTTTGATACGGGCCATTGAGCCACTTGAAGGCATTGAGCAGATGTCGAAGCGACGGAATATGGCGTTTTCGCCGAGGCTGACTACTGGCCCAGGCGCCCTTTCCCAGGCCCTGGGCCTGAGTACCGCCTGGACGGGCCAAAGCCTTACAAGCCCCGGAACCCCCGTTTGGATCGAAGACCGGGGGCGGGTTATCCCGGAAGCTAGCATTGCCGCCGGCCCGCGTATCGGCGTGGACTACGCCGGCGAATGCGCGGCCTGGGAATGGCGTTTCTGGCTGCGCGATTCGGCTTTTGTTTCGCGTAAAAAATAAACGATTAAGCCTTTTCAAATCCGTACTGGCGTTCCACCCTCGCCACCCGAAGCCGGTACGACTGGTACCATTTTTCCCGCCCCTTGTCGCGGGCCATCACGTGGTCGGCCTGGTATTTCCAGTGACGGATACTTTCGGGGTCCTTCCAGTAGGATACCGTGATGCCAATCTCCTTCCGGGCGCTTTCCACACCGAGATAACCCGGCATGGTAGCGGCCAGTG
>JAKLJF010000687.1 GCA_023151335.1 Thermoanaerobaculia bacterium
ACCGGAAAAAACGTTTGAGCGGGGGATTGTGTTTTGCGGCAGAAGGATTGACTTTAGACTTACGACTTTAGACTTACGACTTGCGAAGCAGGGACGAACTGTTTTTCAATCACAGAACGAGAATCGTTGATTGAAAAACAGTTCGTCCCTGCTTCGCAAGTCGTAAGTCTAAAGTCGTAAGTCTAAAGTCGTAAGTCGTCAATCAAAGACGTTTCACCACCAGCGGCGCATCGCCCCGGCCCGGGCAGTCGTCTTTTACCTTGGTAAAAGTTACGGTATCGCCGTCGAATGAAAATTTATACACGCCTTTTTGATCGGAAGGGCAGATGTCTTTGCCTGCAAGATCCCAAACGGTAACCTGGTCGCCGTCGGCAAGGTAGGCGCCGTTGGAATCGATGGCGCCGTCTGAGCCGTAATCGAAGGAATAGGTGTCCTGGGTAATGGTCATAGTGAATGCAATGGGTTTGCCGTCCGGTCCGGGAACTTCGCCTGCCCACTTGCCGACGATGCTGGCCTGGGTGCCGGTACTGGCGCCGGATTTCTGGGCGAAGGCGGTTGTGGCAAGTGCAAGCGCAAACAACGGAAGCAAAAATAATTTTTTCATAAGGATGTGTGATTGGTGAAAAAAGCTGGTAATGGGGGCGAATGTAGTAACATTATTTCAGATGTTTTCTGAAATACAGACAATTTTCAAAGGTGCCCTCTGCGAGAAAATCACCTCGGTTTGTACCCCGCCATCGCATAATACAAAATATACGCATAACAAGGCAGCATTGTGATCAGCAGCGCCGCCTGGTGGCCCGTCGACTTTTCCAGCAGACCGTATAACTGCGGCAACAATGCTCCGCCGGCAATACCCATGACCAGGAATGCCGAGCCGATCTGCGTAAAACGGCCCAGGCCATTGATGGCCAGCGGAAAGATGGCCGGCCACATTACCGCGTTGGCCAGGCCCAGCAGGGCGACGCACATAACTGCCGTGGAGCCCGTGGTGAAATAAGTGAGCGCCGTGAGGATCAGTCCGAGAATGGCCGAGTATTTCAGGAAGTTCTGTTGCGAAATATACCTGGGGATCAATATGATACTCAGTACGTAACCCAGTAGCATGGCGGCCAGTGTGAAGGATGTGAAGTATTTGGTCTGGTCGAGGTTAAAACCCAGCGCGCGCCCGTAGATACCAATGCCGTCGCCGGCCATCACTTCGGCGCCCACGTAAAAGAAAATAGCGAGCGCGCCCAGCAGCAGGTGGGGGAATTGCCAGATACTGGTGCGGCCCGCTGACAATGCCGAGGCGCCTTCGGCCGTGTCTTCGGCAGTGGTGTCGATTTCCGGCAATGCCGAACGGCGGATCATAAAAGCCAGGGCGGCCAGCACCAGCGCCATGACGACGTATGGCATCACCACACGGGCCGCCAGTTCGTCGAGCAGCAGGGTTTTTTGCGCCGCATCGGTGGCGGCCAGCACCTGTTCCTCGATGGCGTTGGCGTTTTTCAATACAATGCTGCTCAGGATCAGCGGACTTAGAATACCGGCCACCTTGTTGCAAATACCCATGATGCTGATGCGCTGGGCCGCGCTTTCAATGGGGCCAATGATACTGATATAAGGGTTGGAAGCCGTTTGCAGCAAAGATAAACCCATGCCCTGCACGAACAAACCGGTCAGAAACATCGGAAATGCCCGCGCGTTGGCAGCAGGGACAAAGATCAGGCAACCCACAGCCATCACCAGCAAGCCCAGGGCCATGCCGTTTTTAAAACCGGTGCGTTTTAAAATTTGAGACGAAGGGATGGCCAGGAAAAAATAACTGATATAAAAGGCAAACGTTACGAACAGGGCCTGCATAGTATCCAGTTCGCAGGCCAGTTTCAGGAAGGGGATCAGGGTGCCATTCAGCCAGGTGACAAAACCGAAAATAAAGAACAACAGGCCGATGATCGTGATCTGATACAGATAGCCGGCCGGGCGGGTAGAAGTAGTGCTCATAAAACAAGGAAAGTTAGGTGTGTGTGAAATTGGCGCGGGTTTTGGACTTTTGCGCCCTGGCAAATGTAGCAATCCCCCCGAACCTGGCAACTTTCTTTCATTTTTCAAATAAAAACGCATGAAACCCACACTTTTAATCCTTGCGGCAGGCATCGGTTCCCGTTATGGCGGTTTGAAACAGGTAGACGGCATGGGCCCCGGCGGCGAGGCCATTCTGGAATATTCGGTGTACGACGCCCTGCGGGCCGGTTTTGGGAAAGTCGTATTTGTCATCCGGAAAGACATTGAAACGGAATTCCGGGAACGTATCGGACGCAAAATCGAGCGGCAGGCCCACGTGGAATACGCTTTTCAGGAAATACACACCGGTCTGGAATGGAGCGCCTCCCTGCCGCACCGGGAAAAACCCTGGGGAACCGGTCACGCCATTCTCTCCGCCAAAAACTGTATCGCCGAACCTTTTGCCGCCATCAATGCCGACGATTTTTACGGCGCCGATGCATTTGCGGTGCTGGGGCAATTCCTGCAATCCGGATGTTCGCCCTCGATCTACGGCATGGTGGCCTACCAGCTGGCCAATACCCTGTCGGAAAACGGCTACGTCTCACGGGGTGTTTGTTCCGTCGACGGCGCCGGATACCTGAGCGAAGTGACCGAACGCACCAAAATTGAGCGGCTGGAAAGCGGTATTTTTTACACCGGGGAACAGGGAGAACAACATCCCCTGGCCGAACAAACCCCCGTATCCATGAATTTCTGGGGTTTTCATCACAACATTTTTCAAGAACTGGATACGCAGTTCCGCGCTTTCGTGGAAGCCAGTATGGATAAGCCCAAAGCCGAATTTTATATTCCAACGGTAGTCAACAACCTGCTGCACGACGGCAAGATCAGCGTCAGGGTACTGTCCAGCGCCAGCCAATGGTATGGCGTGACCTATCCCGAAGACAAAGAAACCGTACGCGAAGCGCTTGCCCGCATCGCTTCGAACGGCCATTACCCCGTGCCTTTGTGGTGATCCGTTAAAGGGACCTTGTGAAAAGGTTTCTGTATGACAGATTAGCCTATTTTTGCGCTGAACGGTTAAAAAAAAGCTATATGCAAACAGAATCCACACTTTCCTTTCGCCCTGTCCGCCCCGAAGACAACCCTCAGGTAGCCAACATTATCCGGACGGTGATGACCGAATACGGCGCCGTCGGTGAAGGATATTCCATTGAAGATCCGGAAGTGAACGCCATGTACGAAGCGTACAACAATGATCGCTCCCTGTTTCTGGTATTGCAAACCGAAGACGGCCGGCTTGTGGGCTGCGGCGGCATTGCTCCCCTGCAGGGCGGCGACCCGGATACCTGCGAATTAAAAAAAATGTATTTC
>JAKLJF010000688.1 GCA_023151335.1 Thermoanaerobaculia bacterium
GGCTGATCTCGGAGGATTCATCGGGCCGCACGAACGGATCATTCGAATCGCTTTTTGACTGCCGGAATTTTTCCAGCGTTTCCCGGACGTTGTCGAAGTCGAATTCGACGGCATTGGCGGCCTTCTCTTCTACCGGGCTGTAGGCTTCGTCAGAAGTGATGCTGAAAAGAGAAGGCTGGGGCTTTTTTTCATCGGCGTCGAGGTGCACCACCTGGCGTTCGGGCTGCGGATGCGATTGATGGCGCGCGCCGGGGATATGCGGTGTTTTACGGCTGGCTTCAAAGCCCGTGGCGATGATGGTCACCGTCAGGGATTCGCCCAGGCGTTCGTCGAAGCAGTTACCCCAGATGAGGTTGGCGCCTTCGCCGGCTTCCTGCTGCACGAATTCGGTGATCTCGAATATCTCGTCCATCGTGGCTTCCCGCGTACCGGAAGTGATATTGACGAGGATATTTTTGGCTCCGCTGATATTGCTGTCTTCCAGCAAAGGCGAGTTGAGCGCTTCGTCGACGGCGCGCCGGGCGCGGCCTTCGCCTTCCACCGAGGCAGTGCCCATGATGGCCACCCCGGAGCCGCGCATGACGGTGTTGACGTCTTCAAAGTCGACGTTCACGTAGCCCGGCACGGTGATGATCTCGGCGATACCTTTGGCGGCGGTGCACAGGATATTGTCAGCCTGGGAAAAGGCCTGCGAGATACTCAGGTTGCCGTGTATCTGGCGCAGCTTGTCGTTGCTGATCACCACGAGGCAATCCACGTTTTTGCGCAGTTCTTCCAGCCCCTCAAAGCCGTTCGACACCCGGATGCGGCCTTCGAACATAAAAGGCAGCGTCACGATACCCACGGTGAGAATACCGAGTTCCTGGGCGGTTTTGGCGATGATTGGCGCGGCGCCGGTGCCCGTACCGCCGCCCATGCCGGCCGTGATAAAAGCCATTTTGGTGCCGTCGTCGAGAAAACGTTTGATCTCTTCGAGGCTTTCCATGCAGGCCCGTTTGCCCACGTCGGGTTTGCTGCCTGCGCCGCGGCCTTCGGTGAGGCTGGCGCCGAGCGGAATTTTTACCGGAACCGGGCTGAGATTCATCGCCTGGGCGTCGGTGTTGCAGATGGCATAATCGACGCCGATAATGCCTTGTTTGTACATGTGGGTTACGGCGTTGCTGCCGCCGCCACCTACACCTATGATTTTTATGATTGAAGGCTCGTCCTTCGGCAAATCGAACAACATAGCTCTTAATTAGTTATGAGTTATGAGTTATGAGTTATTTTGTCGTGGTCAGGAAAGCAGGGTATAGAAACTATATCCGGATAATAAGAGTGTTACTAATATCGCGGAGTTTTCATTGCCACTTTCCTTTTCTTGGTCAGAACCGCACTCCTAATCATCTTTAATAACTCTTCAGAATCTTTTAACAGAGATTCATACTCGGTTTCTGTCAGATAATCAATGGCATGCAATAGGTCCAGCCAGTAAATTGTTTCTGCCGTTTCTTTTTGTGCTACGCCCATTTTATGTATAAAATCGGCATCGCTTTCACCGTTCTGCGCCTCGCGCACATTAGCGCCAGGCGACGTTCCCGATCTTAGAACTTGTTTACTGATCGTAAACTCATTCTTTTCTTATGTCAGGTATCTATATAGGTTTACAATCCGGATAGCCAAAGCGAATGATTTTTTCCGAATTGGAGACTCTTTTTCTTTGTTCGTCATAAGTTTCAGCGTTGTAAGTTATAAAATAAGGGAGAAATAAAATATTATTTTTCCATACGAATTGACTATTTATTCAGAAACGCTACTTCCCCTATAACTCATAACTCATAACTCATAACTATTTTCTAAAGTCCACATCCGGTTCGGCTTCGAACCACTCTTTCGTTTTCCGGAAGACATTGTCGAGCCAGCCGGCCGATTTTTCTTCGGAAACGTTGGAAGGTTCTTTTTCCTGTCCGTTGCTATGCGGCGCTGCCGCGGGAATATTTGTTTTGCCGGCTTCCACGTCCTGCAAACCCTTGAGCAGCAGGCCAATAGCCGTGCTGTATATGGGGCTGTTGACGTTTTCGCGGTAGCCGTGTGCGAGGTGCTCTACGGGCAGGCCGATGCGGCAGGACATACCGGTGTGAAACTCCGTGAGTTTGTCCAGGTGGTTGAGCAGGGCGCCGCCGCCGGTAAGCACGATGCCGCCGATGAGTTTTCGCTCGTAACCGCTGCGGCGGATTTCCCACAACACGTAGTCGAGCACTTCTTCCATGCGGGCCTGGATGATGCGGGCGAGGTTCTTTTCACCGATCTCCTTGTGTTCGCGGCCGCGGAGGCCGGGAATGGTGATGATGCGGTTGTCGTACACCTCGTTAGCCAGGGCGGAGCCGAATTTCACTTTCAGCTTTTCGGCCTGCGGTTGCATGACCGTGCAGCCTTCCTTGATGTCGGCCGTAACGACGTTGCCGCCGAAAGGAATAACTGCCGTGTGGCGGATGATACCTTCGTGGAAGATCGTGATGTCGGTGGTGCCGCCGCCGATATCCACCAGGGCCACGCCGGCTTGTTTTTCTTCTTCAAACAATACCGCGGCTGCGCTGGCGATCGGTTCCAGTGTCAGTTCTGCCGCCTGGAGGCCGGCTTTTTCGACGCAGCGGAAAATGTTGTTTACCGCCGTGATCTGGCCCGTGATGATGTGGAAATTGGCTTCCAGCCGGACGCCGCACATACCGATCGGGTCGGTGATGCCTTGTTCGTTGTCGACGGTAAATTCCTGCGGAAAGACGTGAATGATCTTGTCGCCGGGTGGCAGCACAAGTTTGAACATGTCGTTCACCAGGCGATCGATGTCGCGTTGGGCGATTTCGTTGTGATCGCTTTCGCGGGTGAGAATGCCCCGGTGTTGCAGGCTTTTGATGTGCTGGCCAGCGATGCCGACGTGAACAACATTGAATTTCATCCGAGCCTGACGCTCGCAGATATCCACCGCTTCGCGGATGGCGTTTACTGTTTTTTCGATGTTGCTGACGACGCCGCGCAGTACGCCGACGCTGTCCACCTTGCCTACGCCCAGGATTTCGAGTTTCCCATGCGTGTTGCGGCGTCCGGCCAGGCAACACACCTTGGTGGTGCCAATGTCGAGCGCTACGACCACATCGTGGGATTGCGGGACTAATTCGGTCATAGTGTGCAAAGAATAAGGTTAACGATGCTGTTTATTGTCCTAAACCCTTTGCACCCTTCCAGCTTTTACTTTTCCGGGTACAAAGGTAATTTATAAGCTTTTAGCTTCAAAATTTTTGTTTTAAAATGTTTGAGAGATTTATAGGGTTTATAGAGTGATGGGCATCTTTTCAGCCCGAATAGTCGGAATCTTTATAAAATC
>JAKLJF010000689.1 GCA_023151335.1 Thermoanaerobaculia bacterium
TCGTCACACTGCCGTCGGCCAGCCAGGAATTCAGCAGGGCCGCCGGCAGGGTAAAAGTGGTATCGCCGCTGGAACCGCAAAGGCCGCTCACCAGCTTGGTGCGACCGATATGATAACCGTCTTCGCCCCAGATTTCAAAGGTTTCGGAAGGTATTTTCGAGTCGGCATTATCCAGTGCAATAGCCAGCGTGGCGTTGCCGGTAACCGGGGCGCCGGGAGGGAGGTTGGGCGACGACCAGGAAAAAACCACCGTATCCACCGGAACATCGAATACGGGTGACCCGTTAGGAGTCAGCCCTACAGTATCGCGGAGGATGACTTCGTTTTGCAAAGAAGTACAGTCGTCAAAAACGGACAACAGGGAGGGAATTACCGTATTTGCGCCGCAGGCGCCCGGTTCATTGGGTATTTTTACAGTGTCCTGTGCCACAAGTTCCGGCCCGGTGTTGTCCTGCACCGATATGGCCTGGGTGTACGTCCGGCTGTTACCGCAATTATCCACCACTGTCCACTGACGGATGACCATATAGTTGGTCCAATGGGCGCAATTGGCGGGATTCGGGTCCCGGATCTCCGTTTCCGAAAACAGAATATCCACCGCTTCGTCGCAGTTGTCGGCGCCACCCATGGCGTTTGGCGCCGGTGGCGCCGGAATGGCATTACATTCCACATAGGTATTGCCCGGAACGGCAGCCAGCGTTGGTTTTACGGTGTCGACAATGAGGATATCCTGTGAAAAGTAGCCCGTATTGCCGCAGACATCGGTGCTGGCCCAGGTCAGGGTCAGGGTGTAGGAATCGGGGCAGTCGCCAGCAGTGATCACCTGATCCTGCAAAACCGGCGCCGACGCGATACCGCTGCACACGTCGGTGGCCGCGGGCGGCGGCATCAGCGGTTGGGTTTCACACACGTTGGTCGTGTCCGTAAATCCGCTGATGAGCGGTGGAATATTGTCCACCACAGTAATGATCTGCTGCGCGGTCGAGGTGTTCCCGCAATCGTCGGCAACGGTGAAAATACGGGTGATGGTGTAACTGTAGTGCCCGCAGGTAGCGGGGTCGGGGTTTTGGTTGGAAACGTCGGCAAACGTCAGATTCGCAATATTTCCGCAAATATCCGAGGCCGTTACGCCTTGACCCAAAACCGGCGCCGGAGGCGGCGCAAATGTATCGCAGCGAATCGTCACCGGCGGCGGAACGAGGGTGATTACCGGTTTGGTGGTGTCCATTACGACAAATGTTTGCACGGCAGTGGCGGTATTACCGCAATCGTCGGTAGCCGTCCAGATGACCAGCAGCGAGTAGGCATCCGAACAAACCGGGTTCACGATCTGAACCGTCGAACTGAGCGCTGCCGAGGCATCGCAGTTGTCCGTCACGTTCGCCGTGGGAAGTGGCGGGGTAACATCCGGACAATACAGCGTATCCACCGGCTGCAGGCCGGAGAAAACGGGCGGTGTGCCGTCGGTAATGCTGAACCGGAGGGTGGCGGAGCCGGTATTGCCGCAATCGTCGGTTGCCCGGAACGTGACATCGGTATACCAATGACAATCATTGGCGGCAATGACCGGGTAGGGGCCGGTATTGAACTGTCCCGTTCCCGTTTGCCCGTCGGAACTGCTCCAGGAAAAATTGGTCCAGGTATACGCGGAACAGATATCCGTGGCGGTTGCGTTGCCCTGGTTGTTGATCCAGGCGATCAGGGCGCTTTGATCGTTTCCACCGCCACACTCCTGGGTCACAGCGTTGCCGCTGACCACTGGCGCGACCGTGTCGACCACGCCGAAATCCGCATTTCCGATCAGAGAGGTATTACCGCAGGCGTCGGCGGCATAAAAATCGACGCTGACCACGCCATGTACTTTCTGATATGTTTGATTGCCGATCTGTTGGGCACTGCAACCGGCGGAGATGGCGTTCAGAAAAGTTGCCACGACCTGGGCAGAATCGGCAGCAACGTGATTGATCTGCATAAAATAGCTCAACTGCGGATCGGGCGTACAGGAGTCCCTGGCCGTGAGCCTGGCCCTTTTGTTTATCCAGTCGCCAAGGACGAACAGGTAATTGGGGCTGGCCGGCGAACAGTATGCCACGCTGTCTCTTGGCGCCGTTACAACATACGGGCCTTTGGTGTCCACTACTGTGAATACAGCGGTCCGGGTAACAAAAAAACCGCAGCTGTCGGTGGCGGTGAATGTCACGGTAAGCGGCGCCGGGCAGCTACCGGTGATGGAGGCTGGGGCGTTATTGGCATAGGAGGCTATACCCGAAGGATCCATGGCCTTGAACGCTGCCATTTGGGCAGCCAGCCAGGCGGGAAACGCCGTTGCCACTTGGGTGCAGGATGCAGAGCCGTTTTGGGGAGCGGTTTTCACCGTTGGCGGGGAGTTGTCTGGCTGAATGACGATGGTTTGGGTAAAAAAGCCCGTATTTCCCGAAGGATCGGTGGCCACCCATGTGCGTTTAAATGTGCCGCCCTGGCAAAGGGCCGGCGGAGGGGTTTGGGAGAAAGTAATTGTCGGCGCCGGGGAGCTGCAACTATCTGTCGCCGTCAAAGTGGGTGGCGGTGGCACCTGACTGATGGAGGCATATTCCACCAGGGAGGGCAATCCACCGGTAACAACGACGGGATGGGTAGTGTCGACAATAGCAACATAAAAGTCAAACAGGGCCGTATGCCCCTGGTTATCGGCTACTTTCCAGTACACGCGCGCGGTTTCCAGGTAATTCCAGGAATCGGTGAGCTGAAACCCCGAAGCGACCGGATCGAATTCAGATTGCGTAATGGTTGCGCCGGAGGTGGAACCTACAATGGGGGTGCCAATATTGCCGGCCAGCACAGCGGTGCAGGTAGAGGGACTGACGATAATGGAATGCGGCCCCGGATAGCTAAACGTGAAAAAACCCTGCTGTGCATACGCACCGGGCAAGGCCAACCAAAGGGGAAGGATAAAGTTGCAAAAACCAAGCACCACCCGCCAGTGCATGCGTAACCGGTTTTTCATACCAACATGTTTGAGGCCCGGCGGGCTTGGAGCCGCCGGATTGTGTCAAGGGATAAAATTCAACTTCCAAGGATTATTGATTAAAAGGATTAACCGAAGCAGGAAGGTGTTCTGGTCGTCATTGGCGTCATTTGTCGTCAATGGCGTCATTTGATGACCCCAATGTCGCAATGACGACCAATGACGATTACTCATCTCCGCTCAACTTCTTGTCTTTCACGTTTTTATCGAGAAAGGCGTTGATGTCGTCAATATTATACTCTTTGATGATCTCACCCATTTCATTTACCCGGATATCCATGTTTTTGATATCCTTGTGTACGGGCTTTTTTGGGGTGTCAGACTTTGGTTT
>JAKLJF010000068.1 GCA_023151335.1 Thermoanaerobaculia bacterium
AGGGCCAGCCCTTCGGCGGCGTCGACGGAGCGCCCGGTAAGCAGGAGGTCTTCCGCGCGGGCCAGACCGATCTTTTCCGGCAGGAGGATGGAGGCGGGTGGCGGAAATACGCCCAGGACGATTTCCGGCTGGCCTAATTTGGCGCTTTGGTCGGCAAACAGCTGGTTGCACATCAGGGCCAGTTCCAGGCCGCCGCCGAGGCATTGTCCGCTTATTTTGGCCAGTGCGGGTATGCACAGGTCGCGCAGGCTGAAGAACAGGGCGTGAAACCCGCGTAGCATGGCCGCGGCAAATTCTTTCCGGTGTTCTTCCACGCTGGCGCCAAAAGAAAAGTGTTTGCCGGCGCCTTCCCAGGTGATCAGTTTGAGCCGCGGTAAATGGGCAAACCGATCCAGTTGCGCCTGGATTTGTTCCATCATCAGGTAGTCCAGCACATTGCCTTTGCCATCGTTCAGGATGATCCTTGCCACGGTGTCGCCGTGTATAAATTCGACTTGTATTTTTTCCATTGTCGGTTCAAACGCTTATTGTTTTGTACTGTGGGGAGATGGCGCGAAGCAGCTCGTCGTCCCAGCCGGCGCCTTCTGCGAGCAGTTGGCGCAGGCGGATAAAATCTACTTCCCGGTCGTGTTTGGGGCCTTCGTTGAACGCTTTAAAGCCGGCCCGGGCTTCGGTCATCATATTGAGGGCCAGCCATTCGCGGCTGCCTTCCTTATTTTTGTCCCAGTGTTCCAGTTTTTTCTTGCGCACCTCGGTCAGCGTTTTGGCTAAGCAGTTGGGGAAGGTGTGCAGCAGTTTGGCCGTGAGCCGGTTGACGGCGGCGTCGAGTATCGTAAAATCGATGACGCCTCGGGCAAGCAGTTCTTTGCCCCTGGCCAGTTCGTCGCCGGTTTTGAGGGCGCCGAATACGATACGTCCGTATTCGTCGGCATACCGGTCGATTATCGCCAGGGGGTTGGCGATGAATTTTCCATCCACTTTTAATACGGGCGCGATATCGGTAACAAGACCGAGGCGGTAAGCCTGATGGGCCGTCCAGGGTTCGCACAAGGTGAGGGAAGCCATCGCGCGTTCGATGCCGACGAACAGGTGCAGGAAATCGGTGGCGCCGCCGATGGCCGCGCTGCCGTGTTTGGGCCCTGCCTGGCCGAAGCGGGCCAGGTCGGAGGCGACCGTGAAGTCGGCGGCCATGCCGATCTCCTGCCCGCCGCCGATGCGCATGCCGTTGACGCGGCAGACGACGGGTTTTTCGCACTTTAGTATGGCGCTCACCATATCGTTGAACAGGCGCATATATTGGGAATATTCCTGTGGATTGCCGGCGTAGTATTCGGCGTATTCTTTGGTGTTGCCGCCGGTACAAAACGCCTTGTCGCCCTCGCCGGTAAAGACGACGGCTACCACGTCGCGGGCGTTGGAGGCTTCACCGAACGCGAGGATGACTTCTTTGACGGCATCGGTCGTATAGGAATTGAACTGCCGGGGGTTGTCCAGAATGATCCAGGCGTTGTAAAGCCCGGGCACGGGGGCCCCGTCGAGATTCGGGCAGGGGCGTTTTTCAAAGCGGATATGCGCGTATTCCGGGGCGCAGAGGTTGTGATCTACAAGCGTTGACATAGCGGTTCGGTTAACGTTTTAACGGAGACGGTCATTCAAAATCGGGCGTGAGCACGGATCGCCGGTCGTATCGGTGCGCCAGGGCATCGCGGAACACCTCGTTGATGCGCGACATGGGAAAAGTCTGCACCAGGTCATGGATGTCGAGCCGGCCATCGGCAATCAGCCCGACTACCTCCGGGTACAGTTCGGGTTTGCAGCCCCAGGTGCCGATGAGTTCGGCGTCGAAAGCCATGAGATTGCTCAGGCGCACTTCTAATTTATTCATGGTAAAACCCACCACGCTCAGGGTAGAGGCGTAGGTAAGCAGGTTGAAAGCCAGTTCCTGCCCGGGTGTGGCGCCGGAAATTTCGAAAATTTTCCAGCCGTAGGGGGATACGCCCAATTCCCGGGCAATGTCGCGCACGCGATTTTTCACGGTTTTACTATTCATGTCCCGCGTGTTCAGCACGGCATCCACGCCGTGATTTTTGGCGGCAGCCAGTTTTTCATCGTTAATGTCGATGGCCAGCACCCGCGCGCCCTTGATTTTGGCGATGAGCGCGCCGTAGGTTCCCACACCGCCCACGCCGATCACGATCGCAAAGTCGCCGGGTTCCAGTCCCGATTTTTGAACGACCTGGTAGGGGGTGGAAATCGCGTCGGCAATGACAGCCAATTCGGCGAGTTCGTAGCGTTGCAGTACCGCGTCGGGTACGGGGCAGAGGTAGCGGTGGGGCACGACGATGTGGGAGGCAAATCCTCCGTGGAAATCGTTGCCCGGCATCAGCTGGTTTTGGCAGATGTTGCTGCGCCCTTTCCGGCACAGTTCGCAATCGCCACAGGGCAACACGGCCGGGATGACGACTTTTTTGCCGATGAGCGCCGGCGGGCCGTCGGCGACGGTTCCGCTGATTTCATGGCCGAGGGTAAGCGGCAGCGCCTTTTTGGTGCGCACGCCGTCGTGCCAGAAACTAAGGTCGGTATGGCAAACGCCGCAACCGGCTATTTCAACCAGCGCTTCGCCGGATTGCAAGGGGGGCGCCGGGATTTCTGCCAGTTCAAAATCGGCGTTCAGGGCCGTCATTTGCCATTGTTTTATCGTAGTCATACTGTGGCGTTCGGGTTTTCGAGTAAAATAGCGGTGCCTTGCCCTCCCCCGATACAGGCGGCGGCAATGCCGTAGCGCGCGTCCCGCGCGTTCATTTCGCGGGCGAGGGTGAGGGTGAGCCGCGTACCGGTTGCGGCCAACGGGTGGCCGATGGCGATGGAACCGCCGTTGACGTTGCAGCGGTCGCGGTCGAGTTCCAGGGCGCGTTCGCAGCCGATATACTGCGCGGCAAATGCTTCGTTGATTTCAAAGAGGCCGATGTCCGATATTTCAAGTCCGGCGATTTCCAGCAACAACCGGATAGCCGGCACGGGGCCGAGACCCATCACCCTGGGATCGAGGGCACTGGTGGCCGATGCGGCAATCCGGGCCAGGGGCCGCAGGTTTCGCGTCCGGGCAACCGTTTCGCGCGCCACGACGACCGAGGCGGCCCCATCGGCGATGCCGCTGGAGTTGGCGGCCGTCTGGACGCCGTCGGGGATGAAAGCCGGCGACAACCGGCTCAGCGCCTCGGGGTCGACGGGCCGCGCGTGCTCGTCGCTGTCAAAATTGCGCACGATTTTAGGCATTTCCAACTTCCGCGGATTAAGTCCGGGCGCTTCAAAAACGGTGGAGTTCATGGGGATTAATTCTCCCTTTAAGAACCGCCGTTCGAGCGCGGCCAGGTAACGTTCGACGGATTGCCGGGCGAATTCGTCGGCCTCCGCGCGGCTGATGCCGTATTGCCGGGCTACGTTTTCGGCGGTATGCCCCATGGGCACGGCGGCGGTATCATTGAGCGCTTCCCAGAGCATGTCTGCAAACCCCGGCTTTCCCAGCGGATAGCCCATGCGGTTGCCGAAAGCGACTGTGGGCGACAGGGTCATGTTTTCGGCGCCGCCGCACAGGGTAATTTGCGCTTTGCCCAGCGCGATCTGTTCGACCCCGGCGATAACGGTTTCAAATCCCGACCCGCAGATACGCTGTACCATGGCGGCAGGCGTCGTTTCGGGCACGCCCGAGTACAAGCCGACATGCCGGGCGAGAAAATAGGCGTCGGTGGAACACTGGCCGATATTGGCGTAAAATACCTGGTCGATGTCGGGGCCTTCCAGCCCCGATTTTTCAAGGGCGGCCCGCGAAGCGCAGATACCCAGGTCGGTGGGCGAAATGCGGCCCAGGGTGCCGCAAAGTTTTCCGAAAGGCGTACGGGCGCCGCCCATCAGGCAGACGTCGTCGTAGGTGATGGCAAATCCTCTTTTTTTGTCGTGGCAGGCTTTCACAGATCAGTCGATGATTAAGGATGAGGAATGAATTTAGTGGTGGAGAAAAGCGGCAGCCGTTTTGGTTCCGTTGGTTTTGAAATTTTCCAGACCGATTTTCATGTCGTCGGTGCGCAAACATTCGCCGAACAGGGCCGATTCCAGCTCCAGCCCGTCGGCCAAAGGCAAGGTGGCGCCCTGATAAATGCTTTTCACCAGGATTTCGTCGATTTTTTTGCTCAGATGACCGATATCAAGGGGATGCGGGACGCCCTGGCCGTTCAGGGGCGTGCGCGGCAGGATTTTGGGGCGGCGGCGACCTTCTGTCAGGTCGAGCGCCAGGGCGGCTGCTTCGTCGGTCAGGTCATCGCTCACTGCTTCCCGGTCGAGGTAACCGATATCGAGGGCTTCCTGCAGGCCGACCGGCCGGCCCGTTCGCAGGATTTCGGCCGCTTTTTCCACGCCGATGAGCCTTGGCAGGCGTTGGGTGCCGCCGGCGCCGGGTATGAAGCCGAGATTGACCTCGGGTTGTCCGAAAACGATGGGCAGGCCTTTGCGGGCTATCCGCGCCGTGCAGGCCATGGCCAGTTCGCTGCCGCCGCCGAAAGCGAATCCGTTGAGCGCGCATACCGTCGGTTTGGGGTAGTCGGCGATATAGTTGAGGGCTGTCTGGAAATCGCGGGAGTTTCGCGTGCCTTCTTCCGGGGTTTTCAGGGAGGCGATCATCCGGAGGTCGGCGCCGGAAACAAAAGATTTGATCCCGAAAGCGGTGAGGACGACCGCCCGGATACCGGGGTCGTTACGGGCGGCTTCGAGCGCTTCCCGGATTTGGCCCAACACTTCGAGGTTCAGGGCGTTCATCACTTTGGGTCTTCTGATCGTGATGACCAATACCGACCCGCGTCTTTTAACGAGGATATCCCGGGGCGTCCAGCTGCCGGCAGCGCGGGCCCGTTCGAGGGAGCGGGGGAGGGAAAATTCCGGATTTTCGGCACAAAATGCCGCTACCAGCGCGTATGCCCGTTCCATTCCCAGCCGGTTCATCAACGTCAGGGGCGGTTGGATGACGAGCGCCGACTCGCAGGCCATGTTCAGGTCGTCGGGGGTCACGATTTCCGAGTCGACGATGAGGCCGGCGAGCGCGAAATAGGCGCCGCGAAAAACGTCGGTCAGGCGCGTTTCCTGTTGCGCGTCGAGCGATACCTTTTCTCCGCGTCCGGCGGTATTCCAGGGTGTTTTATCGTTGTTTTTTTCATGAAGGCGGGCCGGCGTTCGAAACCACGGCGATATCTCGCGCCCCAATTCGTCGAGGCCGTGCGCTGTGATGGGATTTCCGCCAGTCAGATTCAGGGCGGTGAAAGGACCGACGCCCAGGCCGAGGGCTCTGACAGCAGCCTCGTCAATTTGTTTTTCATCACCCAAGCCTTGTTCGAGGCATTGAACGGCCGTTTGGCAAAGCCCTTCGAAGATGGGATCGATGGCGTAACCGTACGCGCTTTTTACCCGGATCGGGATTTTGCCGATGGATTCGTAAAATTCCTGAAGCAGGTTGGCCAAGGCCGGGTCGGTATTCACCCCCGAAACGATTTCCACCACCGGGTTCACCTCTGCCGGAAAAAAATAGTGGGCTACCAGGCATCGCGCCTGCCGGTGAATATTGCCGAATATCCGTTCGGGCTGAAGATGGGAAGAGTTGGACAGGAACAGACAATCATCGTCCGTGAGGGTCTCTACCCTGCGGAATATCGCGTCTTTCACTGCTACGTTTTCGGTAGCGGCTTCCACCACGATCTGCGCGCCGCGGATGGCTTCGTAGTCCAGCGAAAATTGCAGGGCTTTCCGGATGCGGGCCGCGGCTTCGGGCTTAAGGGCTCCTTGGTCGAGGCTTTTTTGAATTTTGGCCTCTACTTTTTGCCGGGCAGCCTCCAGCGCGGCCGCCGAGATGTCGATCACGTTGATCCTGACGTCGTAACGGGCCAGGGAGCGGGCAAAATGCAGGGCGATGTCGGGGCCGATTTGTCCGGCGCCGATCACCGCGATTTTGGCAACACGCCATTTTCTGAAATCGTAAGGCATACGGATGGTCGTTTTTTGTTTAAAAGGCGGCGCTCAGGTTGTCGCGGTCGCCGGGACGGTTTCTTTTACCCCGGTTTCGTGGGGAGCCGGTTTGTTGCAGGCGTTTCGGGCGAGTATGGCCGCGCCGAAGGCCACGGCATACTGGGGCGCATTGAGTATTTGTATGTCTTTGTCAAACTGTTCGTTGAGCATGGTTTTCAGGTAGGGGTGATGGGCGGCCACGCCGCCGATCATAAAGGTGGGAATACCCGGATCGAGGCGCATTTTGGCGATTTTGCCGGCTATCGACAGGTAAATGCCGCGCGCGATATCTTCGGCGCTGAGGCCCTCGAATATCCAGTTCATGATTTCGGTTTTGGCAAAAACGGTGCAGAAACTGTTGAGGGGTTTGTCGTAGTTGGAATGGGCGGCCAGGTTGCTCATTTCATGGACGCTGATCTGGGCGCGTTCGGCGATTTCGGCAATAAAAGCGCCCGTGCCGGCCGCGCATTTGTCGTTCATGTAGAAATTTTCGACGTTGTCGTAGCGGTCGCAGCGGATGATTTTAATGTCTTCGCCGCCTATGTCGAGTATGTTTTTTTCGCCCGGAAAAAGGCTGGAAACGGCGGCCGCGGCGCAGTTGATCTCCGTTTTCACGATATCCGTATCAAAAAAATGTTTGCGGCCGTAACCGGTGGCGCAGCTGTGCCGCACGTTGAAACTGACGGCTATAGTTTGCAGCACGTTTTGTTGCGCCTGTTTGTCGTTGCCGAAAGAACGCAGGGCATAACGAAACAGGGCGTTTCCGCGGGCGTCGATGACCGTAAGTTTGGTGTAGGCCGACCCCAGGTCGATGCCGAGGTAGCAGTCGGTATTACGATAGGCCGCCGGCGGCATGTTTTTGTTCACCAGGCCCTTGTCGAGGATTCTTTTATTTATCTGGGCGGCCGCGCCGGGTATGCGCGCCGTGATATTTTTGTTGCTCATGGCTTTTACCATGTTGGCCATCGACAGGTTCAGGGATGTCCGGATGTAGTGTTTGCGGCCGTAAGCGACGATCCTGCCGTTGAAAAAATCAATTTCCGTGGGGCGGTCGTTGATGAGGTCGAGCGCGAGGGATGGGAAGTGATCGCCGCCCTTTTTGAGATAGCGCAGGCAGTGGCGCGTGAAATCGTCGGAAAAGCGGATTTTTTCATGCTCGGCTACCTGTACGGCTTCCTGGATGATCTGTTCGACGAGTTCCACGGTATCGTTGTCGGACATGGCTTCGGCCATGGTGAGCCGGCTGACGGCGCACAGGGCGCTGACCGAGGCGTTGAGGATGGTTTTTTCCCACACGCGTTTCAATAATTCGAAGGCATCGACCGCCCGGGTTTCCAGTTGGACGCCGCTGAGTAGCCCGGCCAGCTGGCGGGCTTTGTCGGGGCAGCTGTCGTTGATGGAACCCACGTAATTGGGAGGCTGAAAAAAGGACGTCTTGACGGTATTGGGCGAAACAAGCGTCCCGGCGAAATTGAGCGCCATGCGCAGCGTTCTTCTCTCGCCGAAAGCCCCGGCGATTTGTTCTTCCACGTCGATTCCGTTGAGGGCTGCCACGACGTGCAGTTTTTCGGAATGCAGGCCGGCCGTTTCTTCCAGCACTGCCGGGATGTGGTACGATTTGACGGCCAGTACGAGGTAATCGAGGTCTAGCCCTGCCATTTCGGATGCCGAGGCGAATACTTTATCGAAACGGGCGGCGGCCTGCAACACGTTTTCGAGCCGGAGGCCCGATTCCCGGATTTTATTGCGTTTGACCTCGTTGCGCACGCAAAGGGCCACATCGCACCCGGCTTCCTGCAACTTCACGGCCAGAATAGCGCCCACCGGCCCCAGGCCGATAATACCGACTTTAATTTTTTTGCTGTGAGCCATCAGACGTAGGTTTTGTTTGTCTCCAGTTGTTCCAGAAAGGTCTCAATTTTGGTAATGCTCTGGCCCTCGGAGAAAAAACGAAGGTCGCATAAATCGCCCTCCACGACCAGCGCGGGTATGCCGCTGCGTTCGCGCAGCCGTTGGGGCATGCCGAAGCGGGAATTGGAGTTATTGAAGCAGGTCTTGCTGTCGTGATAAATGATCCCGTCGATTTTGTATTCCCGGAACCAGTCGTTCAGCATCCGCATCTTGGCATTTTCGCTGCGATTGATAAAAATTTCCGTGTAGGCCCGGGCGGTGGACGCCCAGGGGTCGTTTTCGTCGAATTGATCGAACACCCAACTGCTGCAATAAGTGGATGCGACCACCGCGGCGCCGTTGGCGGCAAACAGCTCGCTCAGCATACGCAGTTTGCCCCATACCGGCATTCCATCCCAGAAGATGCGCGAGCGAACCTTTGGCACGAATCCTTCGCCGTCGCAAACTTTGTCTTCCAGCTCGGCCAGGAGCAGGGCGTAGTAATCTTTGGCCAGTTGCGATCCGCGCAACACCACGATGGGGCCCATGTGGATGGTGCCGTCGAAAAAACTGAGCGGCGGGGTATCGGCCGCCGAGGTTTTGAGTGCCTTTTGCCACAACAGGGTGGCCTCTTTGCTCAGCCGCACGGTTTCGCGGAAGCGGTCAGGGTCGAATTTTTGGCCGCTCGCCCGTTCGCACAGGGGAATCATTTTTTGGAATTGCCTGATGACGAGCGCCACTTCGTCGGAGCTGACTTCGTCGAGATGCCGGGGCGGGTGTATGCCCGCGATGGGGCATTGGAAATGATCGGCGTAAAATTGAAACCAGTCTTCCACTTCCCGGCATTGATTGGTGTTGTAGACGATCAGATCGGGTCGCGGGGCGCCTTTAAGTCCGTAGTGGGTTTGTAGCGGGGAGGAATTTTTCAGGAAAGCGCCGATATCTGCGGTGGTGTAGGAACACACATGGCCGGAGTAGCCGCATTTGACGGCTTCCGGTATGTAGTCCATGGCGGTGCGGGTAGCGCCCAGCAGGGCGCCGTGGTTTTCGGGAAAATAGACTTCAAACCCGAAGGAACGCAGCAATTCGGCCGGGCCCACGCTCGTACACCAGGCAATTTTTTTTTCGCCCGATTCCAGAGACCGGAAGTAATTGCCCATGATTTCTTTCATGCGTTCCGTAGCTTTGATCTTAAACATGGCTGGTCATTTTTTAGGTTCAAGTTCAATCACATACACTTCTTCTTCCACTGGCACAGCATGGCCGTACAGGTTGAGCAGGTGGTCGCGGTATTTTTCCAAAACATTTTTCGGCGCCATTTTCATAGAGGGCGTGAGCGTGTTGTCGTCGAGGGAAAGTTCGTCGAGAATAATAGCCGCGGACCTGACTTTGGCGAATTTCTGGCCGATACTGTGATTGGCTTCCTGGAGGCAGCCGCTCAGGCAGCGGCCGAGTTCGTCGAGGGTTCTGGGGCAGAAACACCCATCGTTGGGCGTAATTTCGTACACGGGTTGTTCGAGCAGTTTTTTATTGGGAAAAATCAGCGCCACCGGGTGCGATTCGCCGCTGCCTGATACCAGGGCGTATTGCACGTAATGGCACTTCAGTTCTATGGCGCGTTCCAGGTCGGTTGGAATGACTTTTTCGCCGTTGGAGAGTTTGAAAATGCGGTCTTTACGGGTAATGAGTTTAAGCCCTTGCCCGGTCAGTTCGCCGACATCGCCGGTGCGGTACCATCCGTCGGGCGTAAAAGCGTTTTCGTTGGCCTCGTCGTTGCGGTAATAGGCAACCATGACGTTGGGGCCTTTTACCTGTATTTCGCCGTCGGCGGCGATCCGGAGGCTGATGCCGGGAATGGGTTTTCCCACTACGCCGGGCGCGCGTTTGAGGGATGGATCGGTCAGGGTACAGCAGGGCGAGGTTTCCGTGAGCCCCCATCCTTCGATGACAGGTATACCGCGTCTTTCGAATTCGTCGGACAGGCGTTCGGGCAGGGCCGCTGCCGCCGTGAAAATGAATTTAAGGCCCGAATTGAAAAAGATATCCCCGGCTTCGCGGCTTTCGCGGGTTAAATCGACAAGCGCCTGGTAAACTTTGGGTACGCTGAAAAAAACCGTGGGTCGTACCTGGCGCCAATTTTCGAAGATAACTGCCGGGTCTTTGCCGAAGCTGCTTTCAAGCGCGTAGGAAGCGCCGTTGTACAGGGCGGAAAACAATTCGAAAATACCGCCGAAACTGTGATGCCAGGGTAAATACGACAGGAAACGGTCGTTTTCGTCGATAGGCAACACGTGTTCGAGGGCTGCCTGTTGGGAAAGAATGTTCCGGTGGGTGAGCTGCACGCATTTGGGCAGGCCCATGGTGCCGGAGGTGTACATGTTCAGGCAGATGGTATCGGGGTGGATGTTTTCGTGCAGGATGCGTTCCAGGCCCGGCCTGTTCTTCAGCAGGTCGGCGACTGGCGTAGGGTCGGCGAGCCCTTTTCCTTTTGCCGTTTCGTCCAGCACGTAAATACGTCTGATTTTCGGCGTGTGGCCGGTATTGGCCAACTGGGTTTCGCCTTCCGCGGTGAGCCAGGCGGCGTCGGAATGGTTGATCAGGAGTTCGGAAGTATTTTTTTTGAAATGTGCAAAAATGGGCACAGCGATACCGCCGCAAGCCATGACCGCCAGTTCCACTTCCAGCATCCGGAGGCAGTTGCGGGAAAAGATGACCATTTTGTCGCCCGGCTCGAATCCGTTATACCGCAGGTTAAAAGCGATGCTCCGGATGTCGTTGAAAAAATCTTTCCACCTGACGTCCTCGTATTGCCCCGACGCATTCTGTTGCCGGAAAACGGTTTTATCGCCAAAACGCGCGGCGTTCTGGTTGAGCATGATCGCTATGTTCGGGATTACTTTTCCCAGCGGGATTTCGGCATGTAAAACGTTCATAATTTTCCCATTTATCGCCGCTTTCAAACCGGTTGCAACACCGCGGCGGCGTTTTTTTCCTTTAATTTAAAATAGCGGAAACCGCCCCAAAGCGCCGCGCCGACGGCGCCGGAGTATATGGCCTCGGGGTGCGCGACGAATTGCAGGTTATTTTTTTTGTTTTCCGTCGCCAGTTCGCGGATGGCCTGGATCATACCGGCATTCATGCCCATGCCGCCCACCAGGGCCACGGGCGATTCTGCCCGCAGAGAGCCCAGTAGTTTGACGACCCGCTGAGCGATGGAAATATTGATGCCCTTGACGATGTTGGGGGTGGAAAGTCCTTTGGAAACCAGGTTGATGACGTCGGTTTCGGCCAGTACGGCGCAGATGCCGGAGGGTACCTCGGGATTATCGGCCTTCAGGGATATTTCGCCCACTTCTTCCACGGCCAGGCCGAGGTAGCGGGAAATGTTTTCAATAAACTGGCCTGAACCGGAGGCGCACTGGCCGGTCATTTTGTAGTCCAGCACTTTGCCGCGGGCATCTACCTTGATGGCCCGGACGTAGAGGCCGCCCATGTCTACAACCGTTTTGGCTTCGGGCGCGAAGTAGATGCCGCCCCGGGCGTGGGAGGTCATGCTGTAAAAGTGACCGGTTTTTTTCTCTACCATTTCGCCTTCGCCGGTAGAAGCCAGGTAGGCGATATCCCGTTCGTAGTCGAGCCTGTTGCGTTGCAGGATCAGGTCCACGGTTTCCGCCACCACGTCTTTCGGGTTGCGCTTCCGGATTTTTTCGGTTTGTTTGTCCAGCAGGCGGTGCCCGCTCCCGGCGGGGTCGTAGGCCATCAGCACGACTTTGACGTAGCTGCCGCCTACGTCTGCGCCCATGGTATAAATGGATTGTTGCATGGCGGTGTCAGTGTTTAATTGGTGGCAAGATTTTCGTTTTCAACAACTTGGGCTTGTTTGGAGGTGGGCGGCAAGTCGGCGCTGATATTGCGCCGGGCGAACATGGCGCCCCCGAGTGCGCCCATGAAAATGGAGTCGGTGTGGATGTTCATGGCCACTTCCCCGTAGGCATCGGTCACCATTTGTTTTACATAGCGCAGTACGGCCTGGTTGCGGGCGACACCGCCGGTGAACGTGAACTCGTTGCGCACGCCGCCAGAACGGGCGATTAGCGACATGGCGCGTTGCACGATGGCTTTGTGCAGGCCGGCGAGGATATTGGGGCGTTCCTCGCCGTTGTGGAGCAGTTCTTTTACCTCGGCGCCCGCGAAAACGGTACAGGTGGAACAGATGGTCGTTTCCTTGGTGGCGCTCATGGCTTCCGGCCCCAGTTCGTTGAGCGACAGGCCGAATTCGTCGGCGATGTAGCCCAGGTAGCGGCCACAGCCGGCGGCGCAGCGGTCGTTCATGTGAAAACTGGTCACCAGCCCGTGGCTGTCAACCTGGATGGCTTTGGTATCCTGCCCGCCGATATCGAGCACGGTGCGGGTGTTGGGGAATACGGCGTGCGCCCCGAAGGCATGGCAAAGTATTTCGGATTTGATGCAGTCTTCCGGGAAGGGCAGCAGGGCCCTGCCGTAGCCCGTGCCGACCATTTTGGCGATGTGGATGTCTTCCTGCACGATGTCTTCGATATGTTCGCGAAGGGACTGTTCCACGGTTTTGTAATTGTTTTTCACGGCGTTGAGTTCGGCGTAATACCAGTCATCGCGTTGTTCGTCTTCGGGTTGGTCGGCCAGCCCGCGGTATTTTTCATCGAGCATGGCCATGGCTTCGAATACGAGTTCGCGGAAGTTGTATTGCACCATTTCGTTTTCCACGGGGGTAATGCTTTTATCGAAAGCCAGCATCAGGGCTTCGTAGTATCCTGTGCCTTTAGCGCTTACCCCGGCGTTGTATTGCTCGCTCACGATGTCGCGGAAAAACTGGTTTTTAGCGCCGAGGTCTTCGTTGATAAATCCGCGGCGTATCCGGGGGCGTATGGTTTCGAGTATCTCGTCGAGTTTTTGCGCGATTTCGGCTTTGTTCGGGTAGGAGAATTCGGCCACGGTTTTGCGCAGCAAAGCTTCGAGCCGGTCCATGCGGCGTTTGAACTGCCGGTATTGAAATACGGCCCGTATGTCGGACAAATACCGTTTGAACTCGGGCTTTAAGTCGGCCTCATGTCCGATGCGTTTGGCCAGCAGGTTGAACCGGGCGTCGTAAATCGCTTCTTCGCGGGCAATGTCGGCGGCTACTTTATAGTTGGCGCGGGTATTGGTGATGCCGCGCCCGACGATTTCGTCTTTTTCGTTGATGATCACGGCCTTGGAGGTGGTGGAACCGAGATCGATACCCAGATAATATTTGTTCATGGCTTATACAGTTTCGGTTTGGCGGATCATTTTGCGCTGCGCCAGCATTTGGAAGTAAGACTCCAGCCGGTTTTTGATGTTGGAATAGGAGAAATAGCGGGGGTCGACCAGGTCGGATTCGATGAACCCCACCGGCACTTCCAGGCGGTCTTCAATTTCGCGCATCATGCTCAGTTGGCCCGCGGAAAAGGAATTGCAG
>JAKLJF010000690.1:0-291 GCA_023151335.1 Thermoanaerobaculia bacterium
GCACACCGCGCTTACAATGAAAATTTCCGTAAAAGTTTGGTGGGCGATATTTCCGATTTCACCAAAGAAGCCGTGAAGAAAAAAGGACAGCCGGCCAATCCGGCCGATACGGCGGCCAAAACAGTGGAACGCATCGGCGAGGACGAACAATTGCGCAATGCCGTGGCCAGCGGCACCTTTACAGGCAGCGAACCCGCTTCTGGCGGACTTCCGGTGTTGTTGTCGCGCGAGCAACCCCTGGAACAGTTGTTTTTTATGCCGCCTGTGTCCGGGGAAGTGACCTCTGTGTTT
>JAKLJF010000690.1:384-3349 GCA_023151335.1 Thermoanaerobaculia bacterium
GATGTACAAGCACAACTCTGTTTTGCTGAAAGAAACCGGCAGCACGATCAAGGCCGGGGAAGCCATCGCCATTATCGGCAACTCCGGAGAGAGTACTTCCGGCCCGCACCTGCATTTCGAGTTGTGGCACAAGGGCCGTCCGGTGAATCCGAGCGATTATATCAGTTTTAATTGATTGCGGATTGCGGATTGCGGATTAACCCAGCTCTTGGTATTGTTTGTGGCATAGGAAAGGTTATAACACCAAGAGCTGGGTCAATCCGCAATCCGTAATCCGCAATCCGCAATCCGCAATTTACACCGCCTGACTGAACAATCTTCCTTCCGGCTGCCGCGCCCAGAACTGCGCGTCGAAGGCCATACAAATATTTCTTAAAAAGGGCCGCCCGGTTTCCGTCACGCGCACACGGAAAGGGGCGATTTCCACCAGGCCGTCGTCGGCCAGGGGTTCGAGGCGTTCGAGGGCGGCGGCGAGGGAGTCGTCCTGTTCTTCGGGCCAGAACCAGTCGGTGTGATAGGTGGTCATCAGGCGCAGGATGTGGCGGCGCAGGCGCATATCCTGGGTGCTCAGGAAGTGTCCGCGGAACAGGGGCAGGCGCCCGGCATCAAGGGCGAGCTGATAACCCGCGATGGTTTTTTCATTTTGGGCAAAAGCGTCCCATGTATCGCCGATGGCGGAGGCGCCCAGGCCGATCATCAGCCGGGTACGCATGGAGGTGTAACCCATGAAATTGCGGTGCAGGGAGCCGTGGTCAAGGGCAATGCTCAGCGCGTCGGTGGGCAGGGCAAAGTGGTCCATGCCGATTTCGCGGTATCCCATGGCTTCGAAACGTTCGCGGCCGGTTTCATAAAGCAGGCGTTTGGCGGCGCCGGCGGGCAGGTCTTCTTCCGAGTAGGCGGTTTGGCTGCGTTTGAGCCAGGGCACGTGAGCGTAGCTGTAAAACGCAATGCGGTCGGGGCGCAGGGTTTCGAGGTAGCCGGCATCGCGCAGGATATGCGCCGGGGTTTGGCGGGGCAGGCCGAAAATCAGGTCGTAATTGACGGAGTGGTAGCCGATGGAACGGGCTTCTTCCGTGCACCGGATTACTTCTTCCACGCTTTGATGGCGGTTTACGAGCCGCATCAGCTCGTCGTCGAAGTCCTGCACGCCGATGCTCACGCGGCGGAAATTCAGGTCGTACAAGGTTTGAAGGTGCGCTTTCGAGGTGCTGTTGGGATGAGCTTCGAAGCTGTATTGCGGGCCCAGGGGAATTTTCACGTCTTCCAGGATATTTTCCAGCAGCCGGCGCAGGTGGTCGGGGTAAAAAAAAGTGGGCGTACCGCCGCCCAGGTGCAATTCCCGCAGAATGGGCGTACCGGGCAGGGCCGCGCGGTACATTTTCCATTCTTTCAACACCGCTTCTATGTAGGGCATTTCCACGGCATGGTTCTTCGTGATGTGTTTATTGCAACCGCAGTAGGTGCACAGGCTTTCGCAGAAAGGCAGGTGGATGTACAAACTGATCTCGCGATCAACCTCGCAGGCGCGGGCGACGCGCGCCAGCCAGACTTCGGCATCAGGCTGCTCGGCCGTCCAGTAGGGTACGGTCGGATAACTCGTGTAGCGCGGCGCGGCAACGTCGTATTTTGAAAGCAGGACAGGGCTCATGTTCGGACAGGTATTGAAAATGCACAAACCTTGAAATTCGGCCAGGGTTGGACGGGGGCAAGATTCAAAAGGTGGCGCAAGGTAGGCGGGTTCATTTCCCCGGAAAATGAGCGCGGGCAATGGTAGGTATGATGAAGGTCATTAGGAGTCATTACGTCATTGGGGGTCATTGCGTCATCGGGGGTCATTGCGTCATTGATCGTCATTACACATTTGTGAAGCATCATACATAATGACGCAATGACGATCAATGCCGCAATGACGATCAATGACGCAATGGCCCCTAATGACGATCCATATTACCCTTCCACCTTCCACTGCGCGCCGAATTGATCGACCAGAATGTTGTCGTAATGATCGGCTTTTTCGAACAACAATTGCAGCATTTGCATACCCGTGTCTTCGTTCAGGTAGCGGTCGTAGATAAGCAGGGAAAGCAGGATGTCCTGTTCGTGGACGGAGAAGGTGATCGTTTCGTTGTTGTGGTTTTCGCGCAGCAGGAACTCGTAGAGCGGTTTGATATTTTCCCTGGGCAATTGGCAAAGAATGGCATCGGCCGTCATGAGGCCTGAATTCTCATGGTAAGTGATGTTGATCTTGGCGCTGCCCTGGTTTATTTCCCAGCAGTTGGGGCCGCAACGGCTCAGGTTTACGTCGTGGCCAGTACGGGTGATCAGCGCTTCAATGGTGCGCGGAACGCCGGTGGGGATGTATTCCTCCGCGGATGCCGGAAGGCTGACACGGTTGCCGCAAAAGCTGCAAAAACCATTGTCCACGGTAGCTTCCGATACGACGTTGGAGCAGGCAGTACAGCGGCAGGCATTGTCGCCGCCGGCTTTATTAAAGTCTTCCAGCGAATCGTTCAAAAAAGAAACCGGCAGGGAAAAACCGATGTTGTCGCCGTCGCGAATGATAAAGGTATTGATACCCACCACGTCGCCGTCCTTGTCTACCAGGGGGCCGCCGGAATTGCCGGGGTTGAGTGCCGCGTCGATGTGGAGGTAAGGGATGTTGTTCATGATTTCGCGGTCGTTGGATACGATGCCGCTTTTCACCGAAAATTTCAGTCCGAAGGGATGCCCGATCGCGGTGATAGGATCCCGTACCCGCATGGTCTTAGCGATACCAAGGCGGACAACAGGCAATTCCGGCCCGTTTTGGGGGCCGTCGAGAAAGGCCAGATCATACTTCCGGTCGGCGTACCGCACGACAGCCAATTGCTTTTTAAACTTCGCGCCTTCGATGATCACGGCGCGGTTCCCCTCCACAACATGGTGATTGGTCACAATCAGACCCGGTTCCCGCAGAAAAAAGCCG
>JAKLJF010000691.1 GCA_023151335.1 Thermoanaerobaculia bacterium
GCCTGCAACGGCATCCTGTTCAACCACGAAAGCCCTATCCGCGGTGAAACCTTCGTCACGCGCAAGATCACCCGTGCGGCCGCCCGTATTGCCATGGGCTTGCAGGACAAACTCTGGCTCGGCAACCTGCACGCCCAGCGGGACTGGGGCCACGCCCGCGACTACGTGCAGGCTATGTGGCTGATGCTGCAACAACCGGAACCCGAAGATTTTGTTATTGCCACCGGACAAACTACCTCGGTTCGGGATTTCTGCCGCATGACCTTCCGCGAACTCGGCGTCGAACTCGAATTCACCGGCGAAGGCGCGGCGGAAAAAGGCATCGTGGCCAGCGTGCTGAATACTGAATACGCCTTTCAGCCCGGCCAGGAGGTGATCGTGGTCGATCCCCGATATTTTCGCCCGGCGGAGGTAGACCTGCTGATCGGCGACCCCTCCAAAGCCCGGCAAAAACTGGGCTGGACGGCAACACATACCCTGCAGGAGTTGGTGCATGAGATGGTACGCAGCGACCTGGCGATTTTCCACCAGGAGCGGTTCCTGAAAGAAGGCGGATTTAATATCAAATCCCGGTTCGAATGACTTTTAAATCGGTAAAATCCAATGGAGAAATCTTCCAAAATATACATCGCCGGCCACTCCGGCATGGTCGGCTCGGCCATTTTGCGCCGCTTGCAGGCCGCCGGTTACGAAAACTTTGTCCTGCGTACTTCCGGTGAACTTGACCTGCGCCATCAGCCGGAAGTGCAGGAGTTTTTTCGCCGGGAAAAACCGGACTACGTGTTTCTTGCCGCCGCCAAAGTGGGCGGTATTGTGGCCAACAACACCTACCGCGCTGAATTCCTGTACGACAACCTCATGATCGAGGCCAATGTCATACATGCCGCCTGGCAAAACGGTGTGAAAAAACTGTTGTTCCTCGGCTCGTCCTGTATTTATCCCAAAATGGCGCCGCAGCCCCTGAAGGAAGAATACCTGCTGACCGGTCTGCTGGAACCCACGAACGAACCTTATGCTATCGCCAAAATTGCCGGCATAAAACTGTGCGACGCCTATCGCGCCCAATACGGCTGCAACTTCATTTCGGTGATGCCCACCAACCTGTATGGCCCGAACGACAATTACCATCCTGAAAACAGCCACGTGCTGCCGGCGCTGATCCGGAAATTTCACGAAGCCAAACGCGACAACGCCCCTTTCGTGACGCTCTGGGGCACCGGCGCCCCCCTGCGCGAGTTCCTGCACGTCGAAGACCTGGCCGACGCTTGTTATTTTCTTATGGAGCGCTACGACGAACCGGGATTTATCAATATCGGCGTCGGGGAAGACCTGTCTATTCTGGAACTGGCCCGGCTGGTGCGACGAATTGTGGGTTATACCGGCGAGATCCGTCACGACCTGTCCAAACCCGACGGCACGCCGAGAAAACTGATGGACGTGAGCAAACTCGCTTCCCTGGGCTGGAAGGCAAAAACCGGACTGGAAGAAGGCATCAAAAACGTTTACAAAGCATACAGTAAAAATTTATCTTAGGTCTCGCAATCTGTAAACTATATGCAAAACTCCGCTAACACATTCGTAGCCATCATGGCGGGCGGCGTCGGCAGCCGTTTCTGGCCGGGCAGCCGCGAGGCGCGGCCCAAACAATTTCTCGACATGCTGGGCGTAGGCAAAAGCCTGCTGCGCCTCACCTTCGAGCGCTTCCTGCCGTTCTGCCCGGCGTCGAACATATACATCGTCACCAACGCTGCCTACCGCAACCTGGTGAAACAACAACTTCCGGAACTGTCCGACAGCCAGATCCTCGGCGAACCCAGCCGGAACAATACGGGCCCCTGCATCGCGTATACAGCCTTCAAGCTCGCCGGCCTGAACCCCGATGCCAATATGGTGGTGGCGCCCTCCGACCATATCGTGCTGAAAGAGGATATTTTCCGGCAAAAGATCGGCCAGGCGCTGGACTTTGCCGCACGGCACGATGCGCTGGTAACGCTTGGCATCACCCCCTCGCGTCCGGATACCGGTTACGGTTATATCCAGTTTAAAAACGCCGCCGAATCCGGCATTTACAAAGTGGAACGTTTTACCGAAAAACCCAAACTCGCCGACGCGCAGGCATTTGTCGCTTCCGGCGAATATGTCTGGAACGCCGGTATTTTTATCTGGAAGGTGAAAAATGTACTTAAAGCCTTTGAAACCCATTCGCCGGATATTTTTCACATCCTCGAAAAAGGCGAATCGCTGTACAATACTCCCCGTGAAGAGGCTTTTATCCGGGAACAATACCCAACCACACCCAATATTTCGGTCGACTTCGCCATCATGGAAAAAGCGCCCAACGTGTACACCATTCCGGCCGATTTTGGCTGGTCGGACCTGGGCACCTGGGCCAGTCTGCACCACGAATGCCCGAAAGACGAACAGGGCAACGTGTTTCAAGCCGATCATATCGTGGCAATGGACGTGCAAAACTCGCTGGTCCGCGCGCCGAAAGGCAAACTTGTGGTGCTCAAAGACCTCGACGATTATATCGTGGTGGACGAACCGGACGTACTGCTGATCTACCCGAAATCGAAAGAACAGGAGATTAAACAAGTGACGGTCCGGGTAAAAGAGCAGTTTGGAGATATTTTTCTTTAATTTAAGGAAAAAAAATTTTATTTCCGTTTGGAGCATAAAAGAGTTTGCCTACTTTAGCCCCGTAATATTTAATCCGTTTCTCTTATACACCTGTGTTTGTACCGTCCTGGTCTCTGCATTATCGTCAAACATACATAAACAGCAGCACCGTGAGACAGTACCAATCAATCACCGTTCACCCTGAGATTCAAGATGGAGCGCCGGTTTTTAGTGGAACCCGGATTCGTATCGAAACTTTTTGCGATTTTATGCGCATTGGCGTCAGCGTAAATGAGTTTCTGGATGAGTTCCCGTCTATTACCCGTGATCAGGCACTGGAGGTGTATGATCTGGTAAAAAATCAGTACAGTATAGAGCAGATCAAAACGCTCGCTGAAGGGCCGTCTGCTTCATCTACTACTTCCACGCGGATCTATGCCGCGAATCGCTAAGTTAAAATCACCTTTCTACTGCTGCGCCATTAGCCGGAATCAGGGTTAATGGCGCAGTTTTTTTATCCCTGGTAGTGTGACGGAGAAAAAAATAATCCTCGTGGCCAATACCACCTGGAATCTGTGGAATTACCGGCTCTCCCTGATCCGGGCACTGGTACGGCAAGGCTGGACGGTAATACTGGCGGCGCCGGAAGACCGTTTCCGGGATGTATTGCTTCAGATCGACGGCGTACGGTTCTGCGCACTGCGCCATTTATCCCGTAAAAGTTTGTC
>JAKLJF010000692.1 GCA_023151335.1 Thermoanaerobaculia bacterium
GGGCATTCATAACTTGCTATCTTATCCCATATATCGCCTCACAGATTCCTGACGATACAAAGGCGGGCTTTGGACAAGTAGGTGATTCTTTTGGTGCTGTTAATGCTTTGTTCTCCGGGCTTGCATTTGGGGGCATTATCATCACTTTAATCATGCAGAAAGAGGAACTGAAATTGCAGCGGGATCAATTGGCTGAATCTGTACGCGCACAGAAAGAGTCCAGTAAATCTCAACAGGTTATTGCAGAATTATCTGCAAGGCAGACTCTTTTAGAGTATTATAAATATTGTCAAATGAGTGAGGATGGTTACTATGAACAAAAGGGGAAAACAAAATGGTATTTTATAGACAAGATGGAAGAAGAATCATCTGCCATCTCGAGTATTTTATCAAAGGTTACTGTCGTAGATAAGGAAGGAAATGATTCACTAAAACCTTAATGGAAATGAAGTAAAGCATTTCCCGAGGGAGTGTGCTCGATAAGTCAGTGATTAATGGAATAAAAATCAAGAAATTATAACGCTAATGCTCACCGTTCAGCAGGTTTTTTTAGTCTAAAAGTTTTTCATTTTTCGGTATTCATACTTAATTTTTTGATTATTTTTGCGGTATGGATACCCACATTCTGATGAAATTACAGCAGCAATCCGATTTGCTCGCCGGAAAAACCGCTCCGGCGCATCGGCGGTTTTTGATCGATGAGATTGCCTGGAGCTGGCGTTGTATTGGGATAAAAGGGCCGCGTGGAGTGGGAAAAACCACGTTGCTGCTTCAGCAGTTGAAACGATCGGCTGCTGTTGGAAAATCGGTTTACCTGAGTCTCGATGATCTTCATTTCAAACGCTTTTCCTTGCGTCAGACCGTTGAATCTTTTCGATTGAACGGTCTGACGCATTTTTATCTGGATGAAGTACATAAATATCCGGGCTGGTCGCAGGAGATAAAAAACCTGTACGACTTCTATTCGGATATCCATCTCATTTTCACAGGTTCCTCCCTGATTGAACTACACCGCCAGGAGGTAGATTTAAGCCGCCGGGCCGTAATGTATGATTTACCGGGGCTTTCGTTTCGGGAGTATCTTTCGTTTTCAAATATAATTGATTCCAAATCCATTACACTGAAAGAACTGCTCGCGGAACACCGGTCCTTTGCTGCGGACATTACTCAGGCTATTCGCCCTATCGAGTATTTCAGAAAATATCTGCGGGAAGGGTATTATCCTTTTTTTCTCGAAGACCCGCAACTAACTGCGATACGCATCCGCCAGGTCGTCAACCTGATTTTACATTTGGACCTGACCAGCATGGATGGCGCACCGGCTGTGCAAATTCAGAAGATCGGGCGTTTGCTTCAATTAGTTGCGGATTCGACCCCTTTTAAACCCAATTTTGCCAATATTGCCCGGTCAGTTGGTATCGACCGGGATACCATTGCCCGCTATTTGTCCCATCTTCAACGGGCGCAACTTGTTTTTATGATTTATTCGGAAATACAATCCATGAGTGGTCTCCAACGGCCCGAAAAAGTGTACCTGGATAACCCTAACCTATGTTATGCCCTATCAAGTGCTCAGCCGGATGAGGGAGGAGTTCGGGAAACTTTTTTTCAAAACCAGGTGCGGACCAAACACCGGCTGACCTACCCTTCGAACGGTGATTTTCTGGTCGATGACCGCTATACCTTCGAGGTGGGCGGAAAGGGTAAAAATAAACGCCAAATTGCCCATGTGCCCGACAGTTTTTTGGCGGTGGATGATATTGAATCCGGCGCCGGACAACATATTCCACTTTGGCTGTTTGGGTTTTTGTACTGAGATTCCTCCTGTCATTCCAGGGCGGTCCAGTACCTTCGCCTGTTCATTTTGCGATTTGCAAAAACAGACCGGGCATGAAATTATTCCGCGGCATACTGGTTATTTTTTCCCTGGCGTGTACTTCCCTACAGGCCCAGCCCAATCCCGACAGCCTTTGGCAGTCGTGGAACAATACGGCCCTGCACGATTCCGCGCGCTTGGGAGCAATACACCTACTGGCATTTGATCTGGTCAAACAGAACCCCGACTCCGCCCGGACACTGGGTCAGACACAACTGGCCTTTGCCCGCGAAAAAGGTTCGTTGAAATGGCAGGCCCGGGCGTTTTATAACATCGCACTGTCCTATCGCTTCCAAAGCGAATATGAAAAAGCCCTGTGGAATTACGGGCAAAGCATCGCCATATTGGACAAGTTGGGCGACCGGAGTTTCATGTCTACCGTATATGGCAGTATGGGCGACGTGTACCGGCTGCAAAGCAACTACTCCAAAGCGATCGAATGTATCAACAAATCCCTGTCGCTGGCGGAGGAAACGGGCAACCGAAAAAAAATGGCCGACAACTATATCGGCATCGCCACCATTTATTTTGAAACTCCCGGCAATCACGCAAAAATCCTGGAATACCTGGAAAAGGCGCGGCTCATTTACGAAGCGCTGAACAACCGCGAGGGCCTGGCGCTGGTGTACGGCAATATGGCTGCCGTTTATCTCGACCAAAACGATTTTGAAAAATCACTTTTTTTCAACTCCAGGTGCCTGGCCATTCAGGAACAAATGGGCGACGAATACGGCATGGCCACGTCATTGCACAACCGCGCGATGGCATTAACCGAATTAGGGCGTTTTCGGGAGGCCCTCGACGATTTTCAAAGGGAAGCGGAAATTTTCCGATCTACCGGCGATCTGGAAGGCCTGGCCGATGCCTACATCAGCATAGGCGACCTGTGGAACAGGCAGAAACGATACCCTCAAGCCATCCGGGCGTGCAACGACGCATTGGAATTGGCCCGCAAACTCGGAAGCCCCAATTTGAAAGAAGTGGGCGCCTGGAATTGCCTGTATTTGGCTTACCTGGAACAAGGAAATTACAAACTGGCGCTTCAATACCTGGAGCAATACGTATCGGCTAAAGACAGCTTGCAGCACAGCGAAACGGTGCAACTACTCAGGCAAATGGAACTCGAGCGCCAAACGGTGGCCGACAGCCTGAACCGGGAAAAAGAAAGATTCCGGCTTGAAATGGCGCATCAACAGGCCATCCGCCAAAAGGACAAGACCCAGACCTTGCTCACGGCGGCCGGCCTGGGTATACTCGTCGTGGCCCTTGCCATCTGGGTGCGCATGTTGTATTTCCGGCGCCGCTCGCAGTTGTTGCAAATCCGCTCGGAAGAGCTGGAAAAGCAACAATTGCTCAATGAAATTGCCTTGTTGCGTACACAGGTCAATCCGCATTTCCTGTTCAACAGCCTGAGCATTCTATCCTCCCTGGTACACGTGGACGCCAACTTATCGGAGCAGTTTATCGAGC
>JAKLJF010000693.1 GCA_023151335.1 Thermoanaerobaculia bacterium
TTATCTGTTCTTTTGAGCCTCTTCAATCAGAAGTCCGAAAAATTCCCCCAATTCCCACCCATACGCCCGTGCCTGCTGCGGTACGATACTGGCGGGAGAAATGCCGGGGATTGTATTGGCTTCCAGAAAATGAAAGGTATCCCCCACCAGAATATAATCGAAACGCACCACACCCTTGCAGCGCAAAACTTCGTACAGGAAACGGGATCGTTCGCGGCACTGGCGTTCCAGTTCCGGAGACAAATCGGCTGGCGTCACTTCCTGCGACTTACCTTCATATTTAGCAGCAAAATCAAAAAATTCCGTTTCGGGGATGATCTCCGTGACCGGCAGCACCACGATTTCGCCGTTTACGCGCAAGGCGCCGTTGGAAAATTCACGCCCCGGCATAAAGGCCTCCACCACCGCTTCGCGGTCATAGGGCCACACGGCTTCTATGGCCGGCATCAGTTGCCCGGCTGTTTTTACTTTGGTAACGCCGAAACTGGAACCATGGGTATTGGGTTTCACAAACAAAGGCAGGCCCATAGCCAGCAGCCGGGCTTCGTTTACGGGTTCTTCCCGGCGCAATAACACAGATTTTGCCATGGGTATGCCCAGTGGCGCAAGTTGTATCTTGGTGAGGTATTTGTTCATGGTCAGTCCACTCACAAAACCGTCGCAGCAGGTGTAGGGCAGGCCGATCATGTCCAAATAGCCCTGCATTTTACCATCCTCCAGAGGGCTGCCATGCAGGGCGGCAAATGCGCACTCGAAGCGTATTTTTTCGCCGTTCAGGGTGAGGCTGAAATCGTTTTTGTCCACCTGGGCTCCGGAATTCACCTCTTTCCAGTCCGCCCCCTGGATATCGATCAAAAAAGAGCGGTAGCGGTCGGTGGGCAGGTGATCATATACGACTTTGCCGCTTTTAAGGGAAATGACGCGCTCGGCAGAGTCGCCGCCGGTGAGAATGGCGATGTTTTTCATGTTGAAAAATCAGTTTGACCGCAAAGATAATTTTCGGGCGGGTGGTTACAGCGCTCAATTCGTAAGTGTTGCAAACGGATGATTATTCGCCGACAACCGCCTGGTAAATGTATACCTCGCGCCGCCAAGTTTTCAGCATGAAAGTGCAGAACGTTTACGAAACTTTTAAAAGTTTCGTAAACGTATTTCACGGCTCGGCCATGCTGAAATCTTGGCGGCACGAGGTATAACTGGTGACACCGCCTTTCATCAAAGCCGCACCTTGAGGATAGCCCAAACCGACAAAACAGCCAGCAATGCCACGGCCCCGAAAGCTACTGAAAATCCATAAGCTTCGCCGATAAAACCGATAGCGGGCGGTCCGGCCAGAAAACCTACAAAACTAAAGGTGGCGTAAGTAGCCAAACCGGCGCCCGGCGCCAGTCCGGGCACCCGTGCCGCCGCGTTGAACAGGATCGGTGCGCCGAGCGCCACCCCTGCGCCAAGCAGCAAAAACCCAAAGATGCCCATTGCGGGGGTAAAAGAAAAAATAATGACCAGCAAGGCCAACACCGTCAGCCCGGCGCTGAACAACAGCAAATTGCGCTCTCCAAAACGCGGAATAAGCACGTCGCCGGTAAAACGCATGGCCATCATGGTCAGCGAAAAACAGGTAAAGCCGAGCGCGGCGATCTGGGCCGGAGCGCCGAGCGTATCCCGCAGGTACACGGCGCTCCAGTCGAAAGCCACGCCTTCGCCCAAGCTTACGGTAAGGCCTATCCCGATCATGAGCAACAGGTCGCGCGTGGGCCATACAAATTTCGATCCGCCGTTATCATCTTCTCCACGCTCCGGCACGGCTGCCAGGGCCGGTCGCAACCAGTACCAGGCCACGATGATCAGCAGCAACGCCAGTATGCCCAGGTGTAAGCGAGGGTCGACACCGAGGGCGATCAACGCTGCCGAGGAACCGGAACCGACCATACCGCCCAGACTCCACATGCCGTGGCACGACGACATGATATAAATCCTTTCCGCCTTTTCCACGTGCGTGGCGCAGGTGTTCATGGCTACATTCAGCACGGCTATACTGACACCCACCAGGAAAAGTGCGGCCATCAGGGCCCAGCGATCCGGCATCCAGACCGGAAGTGCGAAGGATAAGGCCATGGTGAGCGTGCTGAGCACCGTGGTGCGCACCAAACCTACCCGGTGCAGCAATACCGGCGACACCGGATTCATGACCAGCAGGCCAAGCGGCATGCCGAACAGCGCCAGACCCAATTGGGCATCGTTCATGGCCAGCGCCGTTTTGACGTGTGGAATATGCGTCACCCAACTGCCAAACATCAGGCTGTCGGCGGCAAAGGTGAGCCCTATGGCCAAAGCGGTTCGATGGGTAAGAAACTGGTATAAATTGGTAAATACTTTTGTCAGGGAACGGCGGGCGAAATGAACGGTAGTTTTCAATGTAAAGGCTCGGTTAGAAAAGCTCCGGTTAGAAAAAAGGTGAGTCACCCCGGTTCTTGGGATGACTCACCTTTGTATAAGCGGAATGATCAACTGTTTGATCCGCAAACGGTTTATTCGCCTTCCTCTTCTTTGGCGCCGCCTTCAGCCGCTACTTCAAATTTGACTTTGGCGGGCACTTCGGCGTGGAAGTGAATGGTGGCGTCGTAATGACCCAGTTCTTTTACTTCCTCGGGCATTTCAATGATCCGTTTGTCCACGTCAATACCAAATTGATCTTTGATCGCGGCAGCCAGGTGCTGGGCTGTCACCGAACCGAACAGGCGTCCGCTTTCCCCGGCTTTGGCGGTGATCTTGAGCGTGCCCGCGGCCAGTTTGGCAGCGAATTCCTGGTAAGTGGTTACCATGGCCGCTTCTTTTTTGGCGGCCTGTTTTTTCAAACCTTCCAGCCGGGCCATGTTGGCTTTGTTGGCTACAATGGCCAAACCTTTCGGGATCAGGTAGTTGCGGCCATATCCGTCTTTTACCTTGACGACATCGTGTTTGGCGCCAACTTTTTCAATATTATCGAGCAGAATGATGTTCATCTGTCTGAAAGTGATGAGTGATGAGTGATGAGTGATGAGTGATGAGCGATGAGCGATGAGTGATGAGTGATGAGTGATACCATATTTTATCATAACTCATCACTCATAACTCATCACTCATTTAAGCAGGTCGCTGATAAACGGCAACATGCCGAGGTGACGGGCGCGTTTGACGGCGGTGGATACGCGGCGCTGATACTTGAGGCTGTTGCCCGTAATGCGGCGCGGGAGGAGTTTACCCTGCTCGTTGATGAACTGGAGCAGGAAATCCGGGTCCTTGTAGTCGATGTATTTGATGCCGAATTTGCGGAAGCGGCAGTATTTTTTGCGTCTCAGACCGA
>JAKLJF010000694.1 GCA_023151335.1 Thermoanaerobaculia bacterium
ATGTTCAATGTTCAATGTTCAATGTTCAATGTTCAATGATTGAGGAAGCAGGGTTTAGGGTAGTTCCCCCTGCACCATCCGTTCCGCTCCCGACAGATCCTTCCGCAAGGCCACATTTTTAAGCCCTTCCGCCCGCAGCAACGCCGCCACTTCCCCGGCGTTAAACTCGTTGCACTCGAAAAACAGCGCGCCGCCGGGCCGCAGTTTCCGGCGGGCAAAGCCGGCGATGGCCCGGTAGAACAGCAGCGGGTCGTCGTTTTCCACAAATAAGGCCAGTCCCGGTTCATATTTCCGGACGTGTTCCGGCATCAGGGTTTGTTCCCGCAGGGGGATATAGGGCGGATTGCTGACGATGACATCCGGGTCAGGAAACAACTGTTCCGCGGAAGGCGACAGTATGTCGCCGCATACGAAAGTAAACGTTTGGTCGCCCAGGATGTGCCGGGCATTTTCTGCGGCCAAATCGAGCGCGGCGGGGCTTTTTTCCAGTCCGAACAGCCGGATTTCGGGAAGTTTGGCTTTTAGCGTAATGCCGATACAGCCGCTGCCCAGGCCGACGTCGAGCACGGCGGGGTGGGGCAGGCCCCGTTCTTTGAGCCATTCCAGCACCCAGGCGACGAGTTCTTCCGTTTCCTGGCGGGGAATGAGCACGGTGGGGTTTACCTTGAATTTCAGTCCGAAAAAATCGGCCTGGCCCAGTACGTATTGCACCGGCTCGCCCAGCAGCAGGCGGCGCCGGATATCGAGGAACTGCCGTTCTTCCACTTCGGAAAATACCTTTTCCGCCGGACGGCGCGCGCCGAAGGCGTCTTCAAATACGATGCGGGCGATGCTGCGCGCTTCGCCGGGGCCGTAGCGGGGCGTTAAATCGAGGACGAGTTGCCCGAAAGCGTTGACCGGTGGAGTGGGCTTCATTTTTTTGCCGGTTGTTATTCGTCCGGCGACAAATTCGTCGGACGAAATGACGTGGGATCGTCGGACGAATTTGTCGTCCGACGAATATATTGCCGCGCTCACCGCTCGTGAAACCCCACCCCCGCCCCCCCGACCCCTCCCCTTCAGGGGTAGGGCAGAGGCGATGCACACTCAAAGGCAGGCTTTACAGTTCAACAGTAAATACCGTGCCCTTCGGTTGGTTGTCGGTCACGCGGATCGTTCCGCCATGCGCGGTCACCACTTGTTTGACGATGTAGAGACCCAGTCCGGTACCGGTGGTTTTGCGCACTTCTTCGTTGCCGATGCGGTAGAATTTTTCAAAAACGGCTTCTTTCTGATCATTGGGAATACCGATGCCATGGTCGGCCACTTTGATGCGGAGTTTGCCGTTGGTTTTTTCCGCCGAAAATTCGACCGCTTCGCCTTCCGGAGAATACTTGACGGCATTTTCCAGCAGATTCTGGATCACGGCCGTCAGTCCGGGTTTGTCGGCCTGAACGGGTGCGAAACCGGGCGGCACCTGGATGCGGATGACGGAGGCAGGGAAGCGGGTTTGCAGGCTCAGGGCGCAGTCGCGGGCGATGGCTTCTATGTCGAGCGGTTCGGGCAGGGGGCTCCATTGGTCTTCGAGGCGGGCAGCGAGCAGCAGGTCTTCCACGAGTTGTTGCAGGCGGGCGGCATCGCGCAGGCCATTGGCGCAGAGTTTTTCGAGGGTTTCGCGTTTCAGTTCGCGTTTGCACAGGGTTTCGAGGGTGAGGCGCAGGGAAGCCAGGGGGGATTTGAGTTCGTGGGTGATGCTCAGCAGGAAATTGCGGCGTTGCCGGGCCAGCGTCACTTCGCGGTTGGCCGCCCGGTTGATCATCCACAAGCCGAATACGAGGCAAAAAGTGAGAAAAATACCCTCGGAGAGGATCATGCGCTGTTGTTTTTTCCAGCGCCGCGTGATCTTTTTGTATTCCTCGGTATTTTGCAACTGGGTCAGGTTGACGCCCGTGCGTTTGTATTTGCTTTCCAGCAGTTCTATTTCTTTTTCATAAAAGCGCCGGCTTTCGTTCCATTGGTGCAGGGCCCACCACCCGAAGGCGACCAGCATGTAAGCGATCACGAAACGCGAGATCCATTTGAGCGGTATTTTCATGGAACGCCTGTTGAGTTGAGCGGATCAGCGCCGGCGGAAGAGCTCCTGCAGGTTCCAGAAGAACAGCAAACCTGCGAGTGCCAGCCAGATGTACATCCATATCTGTGAGGGGAAAAAACCCACCACCTGCTCGTACATGGCCAGGTCGCTTTTCGGGCCAACGTCGAAGTCCTGAATGATGTACAACACGGTGGCCAGCCCGAGGAACATGAGCACGTCCTGATCCCAGTTGGTTTTCAGGGCGATGAAACCCAGTACCAGGGCGAATGCCCAAAGCAGTCCGGTGCTGGTAAACGATTCGAACCAGATCAGTCCCGACAATATCATCAGTCCGGCCAGCACCAGCAAGGTATGGTGCGTCATGGACCGGTATCGCGCGCCGATATGGAACATCACATTGCCCAGCACCGCACTGCCCAGGTAACCGCCCATGAGCACCACCGCCCGGCTGCCGCCCCGGGTGAGCGTGTATCCGCTGCCGTCGGGGCTTACCTGCATGCCTTCTACCGTGCCGCCGGTGAGCAGGGCGCCCATCGCGTGGCCGAATTCGTGCAGGAAAGTGACCATCAGCGTCACGGGATACAACACCAGATGCCCGAAGGAACCGCCCAAAAACTTGAGCAGTCCGTATACGAGGAGCATGGCCAGCAGCCGGTAATGGAGGTTGCGCATGGACAGGTTGTTTATTCTTTCGGATTGATCTCAAACAGTTCCACCTCGAAGATCAGTGTGGAATTCGGCTTGATCTTCGGGCTGGGGCTGCGTTCGCCATAGGCGAGTTCAGCAGGAATGTAGAATTTAAATTTATCGCCCACTTTCATCAATTGCACGCCTTCCGTCCAGCCGGCGATTACCTGGTTGAGGCCGAAGCTGATCGGTTCGCCGCGCTCCACGCTGCTGTCGAACACCGAGCCGTCGATGTTGGTGCCGTGATAGTGCACCTTGACCTGATCCGTGGCTTTCGGCGACTCTTTGCCCTCGCCTTTTTTCAACACTTCGTACTGGAGGCCGCTGGCGGTCACCGTAATGCCGGGCCGTTTTTTGTTTTCTTCCAGAAAACGTTTGCCTTCCATTTTGCTTTTTTCGCCGGCAGCCGCCTGGGCCTTCTGGCTATAGGCGCTGAAAATTTCGTTGGCGGTTTGCGGCTCAAAGGGTTGGGCTTCGCCTTTCAGCGTGGAACCCATGGCTTTCATCACCAGATCGATATTCAGATCGGGGGGCATTTGCCGTTGCAGGTTTTTGCCGATGAGTTGGCCGAAGGCATAGC
>JAKLJF010000695.1 GCA_023151335.1 Thermoanaerobaculia bacterium
GCGTAGATATAATCGGAGCGGCGGCCCAGGCGGAAGATCTGATAGCAGTTGTAGATGCCGTAGCGGGTCAGTTTCAGGGCGTATTCCAGGCCTTTTTGAGCGTTTTGTATGGTTTGTGCGGTGCGTTGCCGGCGTTCGAAGATTTGTTTGCGGAGCCGGGAGCGCCAGTTGTCCCAGGCTTCTCCGGCGAGGGTGTTGTTGCCGGCCAGGCCGGCTTTTATCAGCGCCGCATACCGTTTTTGCATCATCGGACGGTTTTCCTCGAACCAGCTCAGCCATTCCGGCGCCGTCATACACAGTTCTTCCGGCGTTTGAAATGCCGGGGCGATGGTGATGAAACGGTGCAGGCTGCTCACGAGTTTGTCGAAATGGTGTTCCCGCTCGTCGCGCAGGCGTTTGTATTCGGCCATGATCTTGTCGGCGTCGAAGTTTTCGTTGCCGGTGCTGGGGGTCAGTTTGGCGGTAAATTCGAGCAGGCCCTGTTCGCCGTACAACCAGAAGTGGCACAGTGCGCCGGTTTCCTGGTAGATGGAAATCCGGTTCCAGGAGTCGTTATTGTTGACGATGGTGATGCGCCGGAGCGAGTCCGGCATCCGTACGAAATAGCAACCTTTGAAGGCTTTCAGTTCTGTAAAAACGTTGCTCATGTCTTCCGGGAAAAACAACTCTGCCAGGTCGCGGTGCCGCACGATGCGGATCTGTCCGCGTTCCAGTCCGTTCATCAGTTGTTCTTTTTTCAGGGTGGGGTTTTTGCGGAACCAGAGGGGCATTTTGATTTTGCCTTCAGCCAGGTCAAAACCGGTTTGCACGGCAGTTTTTACCCATTCGGCAGGGGAGTCGTCGGCGGGCAATGCCGGCGGGTCGGGCAGGCAGTTGGCCAGGTTGGCGTTTTTGTTATCCCGTGTGGCTTCGGTTTCCGTCACCGTCGGGGGCAGCGCCGTCTGTACTTGTCCGTTCCGGTCCCGGAAAGCCGGGTCGGGCTGGTAGCTCCACTCGCCGCTGGCATCGTCGAGGTAGTAAAGGCTGGCGTTTTCCAGTTCGTGTGTGGGCACAAAAGTGAGGTCGTACGTTTGCCCGGGCGCCATTTCCAGCGTTTCGCCGTTTTGGCTGATGCGCACTTCGAACATGCCGCCGGAATTGAAGAAAAAAGAGCCCCGCTCGTCGGTGTAGTGCATCGGGATGCCCGAGGCAAGGTAATCGGCTACACCGCGATACTCGCGGAAAACCAGTTCCACCTCGCCGCGCACGGGCCGGCCCCGGCCATCCGCCAGACTGCCGGCCGGGATGCTTAACCGCGTACCGGATACGGGGCTCTCGTAGTCCAATCCTGCCTCGGCCCGGAAGCGCACCGCGGCGGCGGGCACTGTATTGAGCCGGGTGGTAAAACGGGGTTTGTTTTTCGGGATAAACGGCGTTTGGGGCGCGTAAACAAACCCTTGATCCGGCGCCGGCGGCACGGCGGCGACGGGCGGTTTGTTTTCAGGGGATAATTCCCGACGGTGGATGTCCGGGCGTTCGGTTTCAGGCCGGGGTAATGTTTGGTTCGACGATGCGCCCCAATACCACCATGCGGAAATGCCAAGGATCAGCAGGGCAATAACAGGAAGAACAAATCTGCCGTAGTGCCGCAGGCGCAGCCAGCGGTTCGGGCCGTTTTGCCGGGCAGCAATTTGCGCCCAGGTATCTTCATCGGGCGAAGTCTGTACTTTGTTCAGTTGCTGTGCCATCCATTTTTCAAAATCCATATTGGAAGGTAATTTGTCTTTCATAATTTAAGAAGGTTGAACGGGTTGAGCGGGTTGAACGGGTTTAACGGGTTGCGGATTAAAAGACGCCGGTGAGGAGTTTGTCTACCAGGCCGCGCAGTTGTTTGCAGGCGCGGGTGTATTGGGATCGGACGCTGCTTTCGCTGATGCCCAGTTCGGCGGCAATTTCGGGGTACGACCAGGCTTCCACGCAGTGCAGATTGAACACGGTGCGGTAGCCGGCCGGCAGTTGTTGCACCATTTGCAGAATCGCTTCGCTGTTCAGTTCCATGTCGGGGTGGATGTTATGGATTTCCGGGGGCAGGTCGTTGAAATCTTCGGCGAAACGCAGCGGGTTTTTGCGCCGCAGGTGCTGGAGCGCCGTCCGCAGGGTTACCCGGTGCAGCCAGCCCTCGAAGGCGCCGTAGCCCTGGAATTGCGCCAGATCGCGGTAGATCGTCAGGAAGGCGTCCTGCAGGATATCCTGCGCCTCGGAGCGGTCGCGGGCATAGCGCAGGCACACGGCGAAGAGGCGGGCGTTGTAGCGTTCGTACAGCAGGCGTTGCGCGCCGCCGTCGCCGCGCCGGCATCCGGCGATCAATTGCTGCAGGGGAGTTTCAATCATCGGGCGTCAGTTTCAGGTATGGTGCAAGGGTAAGGGTTTTTGCTGCATGGGGTGGGTGGTTTTGTTGGGAACGAGGCAAAATTTCGTTTATCTTTGCAAAAAATTATTTTACCATGTCTGCTGTACAACCTAGTCCTCCCTTGACCAACGTACAACTTGAACTTTTAAAGTTGTATGCCTATGATTTAAAGGAGGAAGATATGCAAGAGCTGAAAAAAGTGTTGGCCGCTTTTTTTGCCGAACGAATTCGTAAGCGCACGGGCAAAATATGGCAGGAACGTGGTTATACCCAAGAAACCATGCAACAATGGCTTAATGAGGAAAGCCAATGAATCATACGTATTGTTCTGGATACCAATGTGTTTCTTGTTTCGCTATCGCCATTTTCCAAATATGCGCCAATCTTCGAGGCGCTGTTGAGCGGCCGATTCACCATTTTATTGAGTAACGAGGTAGTTACCGAATACGAAGAAATTATCGCACAACGCTACGACAACGATACCGTGCAGGACGTGCTGCGATTACTCGTTTCGCTTCAAAACGCAGAACTCATTGTTCCGCATTATCATTGGAGACTTATTGTCAACGACCCGGACGATAATAAATTTGTGGATTTACCTGTTGCCGGAAACGCCGATTATATCGTTACTAATGATCGGCATTTCAAGGTATTAACCCAAACATCATTCCCTGTCGTTAAAACGATAAAAGCTGAAGAATTTCTGGAAATGCTTGCCGTTGAATAAGCTGTACCGCTCTACTTTTGCCTCCAACCAGAAACCCTCCAACCAGAAACCTTCTAACCATACCCAGCCATGCAAAAACTGCACAACTACGCCCTCGGCGCCTGGATTTCCGGCGACGGCGAGGGAATCCCGCAATTCAACGCCTGCACCGGCGAGATCGTGGCCACGGCCTCCGACGCCGGACTCGATTTTGCCCGTATCCTCGAATACGCCCGCAACACCG
>JAKLJF010000696.1 GCA_023151335.1 Thermoanaerobaculia bacterium
ACGGCGAGCAATTGTATTCCCGTTGGTCGGGCCATACAGGCGGCCTGTTGCCGCTGAGTGAAAATTTTGGCCTTCTGCCCGGCGTACTGGTGATGAAACAGGGCCCGGCATTCGAAACCGATTTCGGCCTGAACGTACGGTATTCCAACAACGACCGCAACGAACTGGCCCTGCGCCTGGGGGCCTGGGCGCGCCTGGGCAATCGCCTGGACAGCGGCCTTCAAATGGATGCCATTACGGTGGTTGCCATGCTCGAACTGGAACGCTGGATGCTCGGCATGAGTTACGACGTCACAGTTTCCTCCCTGACCCTTGCTAATAATTCCCGGGGCGCCTTTGAACTTTCACTGACCTATTTCCATCCGGCTGAACGGCGCCGGCGCGTGGTATGCCCGCGCTTTTGAACCGTTTGCCTATAAATTCTGATTCGCACTTAATTTGTCCTGCAAATGAAAAATCAGTTTTGTTTCCTGTTTTCACTGCTCGTAGCCGCCGTTATGCAGGCGCAAACGAACCATCTTATCATCACACCGGCTCATCCAAAGCCAGGAGAAACCATTCGCTTCGAATATGATATTCCCCAAAGCCCGCTACGCAATGCCCAGGAAACCATTGAAGTGACGGCGGTGGAATTCGCCGGCAAAACACCGGCGGTTGCTGACCTGATGTTGCAATATGCCGGCAGCAAAATCACGGGTAGTTTCACTACCGGGGCCGATGCACAGGTAGCCATGCTAGCCTTTCAGGCCGGCGAACGCTGGGACAACAACAGTGGGGAAGGCTATTTTATATCCTTTCACGATGCCGCCGGCAAACCCTTGCCGCAAAGCTGGGCTGCACAGGCCGTGCTTTACCGCGACTGGGGCAGCCTGTTCGAACTAAACCGGAAAACAACCACCGCGCTGGAACTGCTGAGCCAGGCCTTCGCCGCCAAACCCGATCTCAGGCAACAATATTTCTCCTCCTATATCAACAATCTGATGGGCGTAAAACGCGGCGACGCGGGTAAGGTGGAAGCGCAGGTCTTGCTGGAAGAAGTAGAAAAAGCCTCAAATCTGGAGGAAAAAGACTGGATTGCCATGGCAAGAATATACGACCGCCTTTCCGTGGCAGAAAAAGCCAATTCCATCCGCGAAAAAATCCGGAAAAATTACCCGAAGGGCGTTTTTGTACGCCAGGAACGCCGGCAGGCTATCCGGAACGAACCCGACCTGGGCAAGCAGGAAACCATGATCGAAACCTACCTGAAAGATTTCCCCCCCGGCTCCGATGCCGAGCAGGACGAAGTGAACGAGGCTTATTTTGCTTTGGGCAACAAAGCGGCTGAAAAGAAAAACTGGGACTTGTTGAGTAAAATTGCCGGCCGGATGCAAGCCGACAGCCGGGCCAGCCTGTACAACAATGTGGCCTGGGAACTGGCAGAAAACGGAGAAGAGATGGAAAAAGCCCGAAAAATGGCGTCGGAAGCCACCGAATGGGCAAAATCGGAAATGATTGCCCCCAAAGAAGCCAAACCATCCTACAAATCCGCTAAATCATGGGAGCAGGACCGTAAATACACCTTTGGTCAATACGCCGACACCTACGCCTACGTGCTGGACAAATTGAACGATCCCAACACCGCTGCCATCTACCAGGCCCAGGTAGTGGAAATTTTCGAAGGCGAAAATGCCGATATGAACGAACGCTACACCGCGTTTCTCGAACGAACCGGCGCTCCCGACCTGCGGTATCGCCTCGAAGGTTTCATCCTGAACGGGCAGGCCACGGCGGCCATGAAGGATCAGTTCAAACGCCTGTACGCTGCCGAAGACAAATCGGCTGCCGGTACCGACGCCTACCTGGCCGGCCTGGAGAAAGTGGCCCGGATCAACCAGAAAAAGAATCTGGCCGCAAAAATGATCAGCCAACCTGCCCCGGGCTTCACTTTAAAAAACCTGAATGGCGAAGACGTCAGTCTTGAAAGCATGAAAGGCAACAGGCCCAAAATAAATTTAAAGACGACCCGAACGTACAGTTCCTGTTTGTCGATACCTGGGAACGGGTTGAAGACAAAGCCAAGGCAGCCGGCGATTTTATCCAAAGTAAAGGTTATTCCTTCCACGTTCTGCTCGACCTGGAAGACAAAGTAGTGGCATCCTATGGCGTCTCCGGTATCCCGACTAAATTCGTCGTGGATCAAAACGGGAAAATTCGCTTTAAAAGTGTTGGCTACTCCGGCAGTCCGGAAGCCCTGGTAGACGAGATGACCGCTATGATCGAACTGGCCAAGGAACAACCCTGAGTTTGTTAATTGAGTGATTGAGTGATTCCTTAATCACTTAATCACTCCATCACTCAATCACTCAATTAAAACTGTGCAGGCTTCTTTCAAACGCCCGGTCGTATTGCGCTGGGCCGACCTCGACCCGAATGGACACGTCCGTCATTCGGTGTACTACGATTTTGGCGCGGCCATCCGGGTCGATTTCCTGAATGCCGCGGGTATTACGTTGAAATTTATGGAAACGCATCATTTTGGGCCGATCCTGTTTCGCGAAGAAGCCATTTTCCGGCGCGAACTTCGCCACGGCGATCCGCTTTGGATCAACCTGCTTGTGAGCAAAGCCCGGCGTGACGGTTCCCGTTTTTCCTTCCGGCATGAAATTACCCGCGACGACGGGATACTCTGCGCCGTGATCAACGTGGACGGCGCCTGGATTGACACCCAACACCGGAAACTGACCACGCCGCCGGCAATTGCCGCAAAAATGTTGGAAGACGGGCCAAAAGCCGATGATTTCCAGTGGATGGATTAATTATGTAAGGATGTAGCTGCCAAGGCTTTCCAGGTTTTTGAAACCTGAAAAGTCTGTACCAAGTAACTGCAACCCGGTATCCCCAACTGCGCTTACCTGCAATCCGCTTGCTCCTTTTCAAGTAGTCGCTCTTATGAAATTTCACTGAAACCGGTGTTGTATCGCCGGTTTGGGGCGCCGCATCTTTGTATCATCGATCAGTAAAACATCCAAAAACACGGCGCCGGGCATTTTGATGCTGTGCGTTTTGTACACCAATGTATTATTTGGTTTGTAAATAGAAACCATTTATTGAAAGAAAATCGCCGCTCCGGACCATTGCCGGAGCGGCGATAAGTTATATCGGCGTGCGATCATTTAATTAAAGATATAACGCAAACCAATTTGCGCATTCCACACATCGAAAGGCGAAGCGCCTTTGATAAAGGTATCGCGGATCGGCACTTGTTTGCCATCTATTACCTGGGTAGCAATGCGGTAGGTGGGTACGCCTTCGGCAGTGGTGCTCACAAATGAAAGCGGGCGGTTGGAAACCAATACA
>JAKLJF010000697.1:0-3060 GCA_023151335.1 Thermoanaerobaculia bacterium
TTCTTCCAAAGGCTGGCCGACAACCATCACGCCCTCTTCACGAAGCCGCTCAATTAAGGCGTCCAGGTTATCGACCCGGAAGTTAATCATGAATGGCTGAGTGGAAGGATCGAAATAATCGGTTTGTTCTTTAAAAAAGCCAAGCACGGAATACGGTTTGACTGAAGGATTATCGTGATCGCCCCAGTTGAATTGAGCGCCCCAGGACTCCATGGGAATGCCCAGATGTTTTTCATACCAGGCGCGGGTGTTTTCGCGGTCTTTGCACTTGATGAAGATGCCGCCAATGCCGGTTACTCGTTTCATTTTGTAATTTTTTAAACAGGACAAAAAAGGGAGACAAAAGTACAACTGATTTATTTTTAAAACAAATTATTTTAAATAAAATCCGGCGTTAACAATTTTCAAAGCCAGAGGCCCGCAAAACAACTTTGTTATTTTTGCCCCGCTATTATGGATAAAACACTCCGGCAGTTTCGGGAAGTAGTGGCGCATTGCCGCGAACTGTTTTTGAAAAAAACGGTTGACTACGGTACAGCCTGGCGAATTCTCCGCCCGGCGAGTATCACCGATCAGTTGTATATCAAGGCGTTGCGCATCCGAAGTATTGAAGAAAAAGGGAAGCAACAGGTGGACGACAGTATTGAATCGGAGTTCACCGGCCTGGTCAATTACAGTATCCTGGCGCTGATACAGTTGAATTTATCCTCCGAAGAACCGCTTGAACTCCGGCCGGAACGGGTAAGCGAGTTGTATGACCTGCAGGTTGAAGAAAATATCCGCCTGCTGGCAGCCAAAAACCACGATTACGGCGAGGCCTGGCGACTCATGCGTATCAGCAGCATGACCGACCTGATCCTGCAAAAACTGCTGCGCATTAAACAAATTGAAGATAACGCCGGACAAACCCTCGTGTCGGAAGGTCTGGAAGGCAATTATCGCGACATCATTAATTACGCCGTTTTCGCCCTGATCCGACTGGGTGAAAAAGAAACCTGAGCGTTGCAAAAGTCGAAAACGGCACTGAAAAATATTTAAGGCGTTACAAGTACGAACCAATGACATCATTACCTACCCTGCTCATCATTTTTGCCATTGCCGGTGTGGCTCTGACCCTGCTGACCAAAATGGCCAAGCGCACCCAAAATACCTTTTTAAGCTTCCTTCAGCATTTTTGCGGCGTTTGGTTTGTGTTTTCCGGACTGGTAAAAGCCGTGGATCCGATCGGTACGGCTTATAAAATGGAGGACTATTTCGTCCAGTTTGAAAGCACATTTGCAGGCCTGCAAAACGTGTTCGCCGGTCTGGCGCCTTTGTTCCCCTGGCTGAGCGGTTACAGTACCGGTTTTTCCATTTTTATGATTGTGCTGGAAATCACCCTTGGCGTCATGCTGATCCTGGGATACGCCCGGCAGACAACGGCCTGGCTGTTCATGCTCATCGTGTTGTTTTTCACCTTTCTCACCGGCTTTACGTTTCTGACCGGTTTTGTGCCCACGGACGCCAACTTTTTCGATTTTGCCAAATGGGGGCCTTACGTCAAAGAACAAATGCGCGTAACCGATTGTGGCTGCTTTGGCGATTTTATTAAACTGGACCCGAAGGTTTCTTTTTTCAAAGACATTGGCTTGCTGATACCGGCTTTTCTCTTCCTGCTTTGGCGCAAAAAGATGCACGAACTGCTCACCCCGCGTGGAAGAGCTTTGCTGACAGCCGGTACGGCCCTGGTTTCGCTCCTTTTTTGCTGGCAAAACACTTACCGCGATCTCCCGATCGTGGATTTCCGCCCATTCAAAGTTGGCGCAAATATTCGCGAGCGTAAAGCCCTGGAAGAAGAAGCCAAAGGCAACATTGAAATCATCGGTTGGGTGATGGAGAATACCAACACGGGTGAAGTGAAAAAAGTAATGATCCCGATGGAGCGTTACAAAGAACTGGTAGCGCAATATCCGAAAGAACAGGGCTGGAAGGTCAAAGACCAGATCAAAACGGAACCTTTTATCGAAAAAGACGGTAAACGGATCACCGTTACCGAAACCAAAATCAGTGATTTTACCGTCGAAAGTGAAGAGGGCGATGTCACCGAGGACATCCTGAACGAACCGGGCTACAGCCTGATGATCATTGCCTACAAATTTTACGGGGAAAAACGAATGGAAACCGTGGTCGTCCAGGATACCGTCTGGACAAACGACACCCTGCGCATAAGTCCCGATTCTTTCTCCGTACGCCGTACGGTTGCACAAATCGTTCCGGGAAAAATTGAACGGGAGGTTTTCGTTCCGGAGGAACACTATGGCCAATTGTTCCGTGAAAAAATCAATCCCCTTGCGGAAGCCGCCGCCAAATCGGGCTGGAAAGTATATGCGATCAATACTTTTCAGGACAACGAACTGGCACCTTCATTCCGCGAACAAATCAAAGCTTCTTACCCCTTTTATCACGCCGACGATAAACTGCTCAAAACGATCATACGCTCCAATCCGGGGCTGGTCATCCTGAAAGACGGAGCCGTGGTGAAAAATTACCATTGGCGCCATTTCCCTGCGCCGGAAGAGTTGACGGGCAAGTTTAAGTAGGGGTTTAGGAGGTTTAGAAGGTTTAGGAGGTTTAGAAGGTTTAGGAGGTTTAGAAGGTTTAGAAGGTTTAGAGGATTTAGAGGGTTTAGAGGATTTAGAGGCAGCGCTGCTTCTAAACCCTCTAAACCCTCTAAACCTTCTAAACCCTGCTTCACAGCCTGTTCTTATCGATCAGCTCCAGCAATTCGTCGCGGTAGTTTTTACCAATGGGCAGGAGTTTGGGTTTGTCCTTTTCCAGTACTTCCACCATATTGCCTTCAATCGCGGTGATCTTGTCCATCGCCACGATATAGGAGCGGTGGATACGTTTGAATTTGCCGAACGGCAGTTTATCTTCCAGGCTTTTCATGGTTTGTAAGGTAATGACGCGTCCCTGGATCAGCCGGATAATGACATAATCCTTGAGCCCTTCGATATAAATAATGTCGTCGAAATTGACCTTAACCAATTTTTTATCGGCTTTGACAATGAATAACTACAT
>JAKLJF010000697.1:3080-3331 GCA_023151335.1 Thermoanaerobaculia bacterium
CGGGGGCCGGTACATGATTTTCCCGTTGGAGGAGATCCGATTGTTCGATAGCTTTATTGACGGCCTTCATAAACCGCTCCAGGGATACCGGTTTGAGCAGATAGTCCAGAGCATTAAGGTCGAAGCCCTGTATGGCATAATTGGGGTAGGCCGTGGTAAAAACAATGAGGGGAGGCTTGGTAAGGGTTTTGACGAAATCGATCCCCGTCAGTTGCGGCATCTGAATGTCGAGGAACATCAGGTCTATGTCA
>JAKLJF010000698.1 GCA_023151335.1 Thermoanaerobaculia bacterium
TATGCGCGCCGTACAGGGTATCGTTGTCCACGTATCCATCGTGGGTATATTGGAAAAATGGGATTTTCCCGGCGTATTGGGGATAAAACGGGTCATCGTTCAAATCGAGCGCGATATTGGCCATTTGGAGAGCACTGCCGTGCGGATACAAAAAACCCTTGGTTACGTCGATATGCAGGGTGTGCGCCCCCTGAAATTTCCCTTCTATCTCGCCATCGCCGGTGTATTGGCGCCATGACAAATCCGTATCGGGTAATTTTTTTAAATCTATAATATACATACCAAGGGTCGGGCTTATGGCATAAGCATAATGTGAGTAGGTTTGAATTTCAGAAGAAGGGCAGGGAAGTTGCACTATAAGCACCGGGCTGTCAGGATTTGTTACCTCAAAAATATATACCCCTTTCAATGGTTCGGCCACCAGCGCGTATTCGCGGCCATCCGCCGCATAACCCCAGACATTAGCAAACGAGGTGTTGGGAAAGGAAATTTTTGAACGAAAGGCGATATTCAGGTTTTGTGCGGAGAGCGGTATTGCCGCCAACAGATTCAGGAGCAGCCAAAGGGCTATTTTCCTCATGGGAACAGGTTTTGGTTAATAACAATCAAAGATAAACTGATTTTATTTAGACCATTACTAGCACTCGCGAAAAAAACGGGCTCTTACATTTTAACCAACTTTTCTGTAACTGGCCTTTCTCCCGGCATTTCATACCGTAAAAAATATACCCCTGCCGGCCATTCCGCGCCCAAACGAAGCGGCTCCTGTCCTTCGGGCACGTCATGCGTTGCCACGTTGCGGCCAAATTGATCCAGCACGGTTATGCGGCCTGTCGCGACAATTTCAAAACTCGTCCGGAATGGATTGGGCCAGGCAGCGGGCCGGGATTTCGAACCGGGCTGATCGCCCTGAATGGTTTTGTACCCGGTGGAAAGGCTGAAATTCAGGGTCAGATCTTTGGCAATTTTGTAATTGAACCGTGTGACCTGCCCATATCCGGCTGCCCCGGCGGCAATATCGTAGATGCCCGGCGGCAGGTTTTCGATCAGAAATTGGCCGCTTGCGTCGGTTCCGGTTTCCCAGACGCCGCCAAAATTTGAAAACGTAACCAGGGCGCCAGACACGGGCTGGCCGTCGGATTTATTGGTCACCTGTCCTTCCACCTTCAGCGCGCCGGCTGGATAGAGTGCAGCGTTTAAAATGCGCAATTCTCCACGTTGAAACAAGACAGTGAATTCCTGTGGCAGATAACCGGGTTTGCTCACCCGCACGGTAAAATAACCCGTTTGTTCCTGTCCCATTTTATAGGCGCCGTCGGCCAGGGTAGTTGCGCGGTTGGCGGGGCTCAGCCCCGGCACTTCAACCAGCGCCCCGGTCAGCGGATGCCCGGTAAAACCGTCGGTGATTTTTCCCTCCAGGTAACAGGCCCGCACGTATTCCGGCGTCATAACCCACAATTCGCCGCCTGAATTGGGGGCAGAGATCACCGTGGCGACGACGGTGCCGGAAGGAAAGTAAGGATACACGCCCCAGCAACCGTCAGACTGACCGCCTGAAGCGCTGGGAAATACATCGTAATTGCCCACCTGTACGAGATTATCGGGCCGGCTGACGTCCACAATGGTAAATCCGTCCTTGTACCAGGAGGTAACGGCGTAGTTGCCCAGGATGTGGGTGTTGTGCACCATCGAGTTGGAACCCGGATTGCTCTGAATTTTATCCAGCAGGCGGATATTGTCCAGGTCGGAAATATCGAACGCGGCGAGGGTGGAGTTGTTTACCTCGTCGGTGGTGAACAGGGTGCGGCGGTCGCCGGAGAGCCAGGTGTTGTGCGTGAAGTTGTTGGGCGTGTTTTGGGTGGCCAGCAGCCGGGGGTTGCTTTTATCGGTCATGTCCACCACGGAAAATATGCCCTGGTAAATGTGGCCGGCGTACAGGGTGTCATTGTCCACGTAACCGTCGTGTATGTACGCCAGTTGGTCAAATTTCCCGACAAATTTGGGGTTGTACGGGTCGGGTTTTAAATCGAACACCCTCGCGCCGCCATTGTAAAGCGCGCCGCTGCCGCCGTAAGCATACAGAAATCCTTTGGTCGTATCGATGTGCAATGCGTGCACTTTCTGTATCCCGTTGGCCACGACCCCGTCGCCGGTGTAAAAATGGCTGTCCAGGTTGGGTGATGGCAGGCCGCTCAGGTCGACGATCTGGATGCCCTGTCCGCCTTCGGAAACGATATAGGCATAGTGGCCGTATGTTTTGATCTCTTTCCAGAGGTTGTTCGGTCCCGTGATCTGTACAATTTGTTGCGGCTGGTCGGGATTGGTAACGTCCACGATGATCAATCCTTTGGAGCCGCCCGCGAGGGCGTATTCACGTCCGCCGGCACTGTAACCCCACACATTGGCCAGCGTCTGGCCGGGAAAATTCAGTTTGGAACGGTAGGTGACATGCAGGTTTTGGGCGGACAGGTTCAGGGCGATTAAAACACAACTGGTGAAGGCGAAAGTGATTTTTTTCATAGCAAACCGGTATTGAGCCCGAAAGGTAGGGCTAAATAAGCAGGGCCGGACCGGAGAAAATAGCCAGTGGCTGACAATAGGGGATTCGTTTGAACGCTCCCCTACATCGGAAAAAACGCATCCTCCGCGTGCCGCAGGTTTTTCAACTGCCCGTTGTGCAGAAGTACGGAAATAATATCGAAGCGTATCTCGCCTTCGTGACCAATCTGTTCCATGTAGGAGCCGGCAGTGCGGGCGATCATATCCTGTTTTTTCCGGTCGACGGCTTCTTCCGGCCCGCCGAAGTTGTCGAGCGCCCGGGTCTTGACCTCGATAAAAACCAATGCGCCCTCCGGCGCCCAGGCGATGAGGTCGATCTCCCCTTTCCCGGAGCGAAAATTCTGGGCGACGATCCGATAGCCTTTTTTTTCGAGGTGTTCGCAGGCGAGCAGTTCGCCTTGTTTGCCGATGTCGAGATGGGTCATAATCTTAAAAGGTTGCGGGTTAGCGGGTTACGGGTTGACGGGTTAGCGGGTTACGGGTTGACGGGTTAGCGGGTTACGGGTTAACGGGTTAAATGGCGGCTTTGATTAGTCCTGGTATAATAAATACTTCCTGCGGATTTGCCGGAACGCATTCAGGTCTTCCTGCCAGGTGGCGCGGATATCCGATTCAAAAGAACCGGCTTCCACCTGTTTTTGCAACGAATAGGTGCCGGCCAGGCGTTCAAAATAGCGGCTGGGCAGGAAAAAGTTGGCTTTGTCCGGGAATTCGCAGTAAAAGTCGAGCAAGGCCGTGAGGTCGATTCGGCCTACGCGGAACAAGCTGTCC
>JAKLJF010000699.1:0-3020 GCA_023151335.1 Thermoanaerobaculia bacterium
GGTAGAAAAAAATTTTTGCCCAATTTCTTTTTTCGCCAAAAATTATCCTGCGGTAGTGCTTTAAGAGGAAACGGCGACTCTTTTTTATACTGAGTCGCAAACGCTCTTTTGACGTCAATTGGAAATACAGTAACACGGTCGTGTAACCGGGATCATAGATGGATAACCATTCTTTTTTCAGAGATAAATTGTTGGAATGGCATGCAGGCCACCTCCGGCCCATGCCCTGGAAGGGAGAACGCAATCCCTACAAGGTTTGGCTGTCCGAAATTATCCTGCAGCAAACCCGGGTGGAACAGGGGCTGCCGTATTACGAAAAATTTGTCGCCGCATACCCCACGGTTCACCACCTGGCTGCTGCGCCGGAAGACGAAGTGTTGAAAAACTGGGAAGGCCTTGGCTATTACTCCAGGGCGCGTAACCTGCACGCAGCGGCCAAATACATCGCCGGGGAATTATCAGGCAAGTTTCCGGATACCTACGAGGGCATCCGGGCGCTCAAAGGGGTGGGCGACTACACCGCCGCGGCCATCGCCTCCTTTGCCTACGACCTGCCGTATGCCGTGCTCGACGGGAATGTGTACCGGGTGCTGGCGCGTTTTTTCGGCATCCATACGCCCACCGATACGCCCGCGGCCAAAAAAACATTTGCTGCCCTGGCCGCAAAACTGCTCGATACTGCCAAACCCGGCGCCTACAACCAGGCGATCATGGATTTCGGCGCAACGCATTGCACGCCCCGGCAAGCAGCTTGCCCATCCTGCCCCCTGCGGGAACATTGCGTTGCCTGTCAATCAGGAATGGTAAATGCCTTGCCGGTAAAATCGAAAACGCCGGAGAAGAAAGACCGTTTTTTTGCCTACGCCGTGTTCTACCACCACCACCATACCTGGGTGCGGCAGCGCAACGGCAAAGACATCTGGCAAAATCTCTACGAATTTCCCCTGATCGAATTACCGGCCCTGCCCGCCGATCCGGCAGCGCTGCCGGAGATGCTGCTGCGCCATTGTTTCCCGGGAGGGGCGCCGCCAGGCACACAGATCCGGGGTATTTCGCGGCCTTATCGCCAGACGCTCACCCACCGGGTTGTTACCGCCGTATTTTGCGAAATTGATTTGCCTGAAAGTTTGGAAATGGTTGATTTTCAAAAAAATATATTGGAAAATTATCAGCGAATAGAACACTTTAAATTAAAAAAAATACTTGCTTTGCCGCGCATAATCGATTGGTTTTGGCAGGAAAAAGACGTAACTTTAAGGTTCAAATGAGGCTATGGCAGATGAAGGAGCAAGGGCCCTGTATTTCCGGAAAACAGTGCTCCCCATTGCTGCGACAGCGCCTCGGATTCCGTTCAACTGTTCATTTTAAACAAAAGAATCATGATTAACAAAGTAACCCTTATCGGTCATCTCGGCGGAGATCCTGAAATCCGGCACCTTGAAAATGGCGTAAAAGTTGGCCGGTTTTCTTTAGCCACCAATGAGAACTACAAAGACAAAGACGGCAACTGGCAAAAAACGACGGAATGGCACAACGTGGTCGTTTGGCGTGAGCTTGCCGAACGGGCAGAAAAAATGCTGAAAAAAGGTAATCTGGTATATGTTGAAGGCAAAATATCGTACCGGAAATTTACCGGCCAGGACGGCCAGGAAAGATACGTGACCGATATTGTGGCCAACGTGATGCGCACACTGGAGAAAATGGAAGGCACCGGCGCCTTTGAAAACCGATTCCCCAGTGCCGAAAGCGCCCCGGCGCCCCGCGGCGGTGAAATGCCCGCCGTGGTGAGCGCTACCGAAACGGCGCCGGCCGATGGCGATGATTTACCGTTTTAATCGAATGCCGGCGCTAATCCATTAGCTTTACGCTTTCAAGGGATTAGCGCCGGTTTTTAATTTCCTGCACCGAAATTGAAGATCAGGCGTCAAATCTGCCCCGAATAGCGTTAAGTAAGGATACATACAGTTTGTTCACCAGCATGGCCACGCTCGACCGCTACCTTATCCGTAAATATCTGTCCACTTTTCTTTTCTCCCTGCTGATCTTCACCCTCATCTCGATGGCGATCGATTTCAGCGACAAGGTGAAGAGCTTTATTGAAAAGCCCTGCACCTTCCGGGAGATCATGATAGACTATTATATCGGCTTTGTGCTGAATATGGCGGGTCTGCTGATGCCTTTGTATGCGATGATCTCTGTCGTGTTTTTTACGTCCCGCATGGCGTTCAACTCGGAGATTTTGTCCATTCTGAATGCCGGCGTCAGTTTTCAGCGCTTGTTGCGGCCGTATTTGTATGCAGGCGGCGCCATTGCCTTGCTGCACTTGTCGCTCAACCACTATCTGGTTCCCCTGACCAATAAGTCACGCCTGAAATTTGAACGCGCGTACGTCTGGACCGAACAGGAAAAAGGCAAAAAATCGAACGTACACTTTCTCGTGGCGCCCGACACCAAGGTGTACATCCAGGGTTATGACAAAAACCGGCAGACGGCTACCGGGCTGCGGCTGGAAAAATTTCAGGGGAACCGCCTGGTGAGTCTGCTCGACGCACAAAATGCCCGCTGGAAAGGCGATACCATCAAACGTTGGGAACTGACCAACTACTCCGTGCGCAGTTTTGATGGCCTGCGGGAAAAATATCAGCGGTACACCGAGCCATTGGATACTGCCATCAACCTCGTACCCCAGGATTTTATCTGGTACCACAACCAGAACGAAGAAATGACCACGGGCGAACTGCGGGGCGCCATTGCCCGCGACCGCAGCCGGGGGCTGCTCACTTCCCGCAGCTACGAAATTGAATTCCACCGCCGCACCGCCGACGCCTTCACCATCCTGATCCTGACCCTGATCGGCCTGGCCGTGGCCGGCCGGAAAGTGCGCGGCGGAATGGGCCTGCACCTCGCCATAGCCATCGGCGTGGGAGCTATGTACATCCTGTTGTCAAAGTTTGCCGTATCGTTTGCCGCCAGCGGCACCGTGCCGGTTGCACTGGGTATGTGGATACCGAATATCATTT
>JAKLJF010000699.1:3030-3329 GCA_023151335.1 Thermoanaerobaculia bacterium
GCTCTGGCTTGCAGGTCGTGCGCAAAAATAAAAAAGCCGCCGACGCATTGCGCGCCGGCAGCTAAACCCCAAAAAACCAAATGAAAACAATCTTCCTTTTTTGCCTGTCCCTGCTCATCTGCAAAGACAACATTTATACGCCCGGTCACCCCCGGGGTAACAAAACGGCGCGCTGCATTTAATACGCGTTAACAATTTAATTTATTTCAGCCTGTTTTTGGCCGGACCGGCGGCGTTCAGCCTGTTTTCCCCCGCTTCCTTACCTTCGCATTTGAAATCTATTAACGCAACCCATTCAA
>JAKLJF010000069.1 GCA_023151335.1 Thermoanaerobaculia bacterium
AAAAAGCAGCAAGAGAAATGCCCCAAAGCGTCACCCCGTCAGCAATTGACCTGACCCTGCAAAAACTGAAACATGTGAGCCGCGACGCGCTGCGCTCGTTGCATACTATGATTTGGAGCGTCGATCCCGGGAAAGACCGGCTGTCGAACCTGTTTTCCCGAATGCAGGATTTTGCCGGCGATTACCTGCCTCCCCTGGGCATTCACTATGTTTTCGAAGCGCCCGATCCCGCACCGGACCGGGAGATCAACCCTAAAATCCGCTATCATATCATGTTGATCTATCAGGAATTACTTACCAATATGATCAAACACGCTAATCCACGCAAGATCGTTATTCAGCTCCGAAGGCAGGATAGCGACAGCCTGGTTGTCAGCCTCGCCAACGAATATCTGCCAGTCCCGGAACACCCGGCCTTTATCCTGTCGGCTCACAGGGGCCTGGCCAGCATCGAACGCCGTCTGCAGCAGATCAACGGTAAAATCATGGAATCGAGCCTCACCCCAACCGGCCAAAGTATTACGCTGATCTTTCCAAAAATTTTCAAATAAACAACCATGATCCATCTTGCCATTATTGAAGACGATCCCATGCTTCGCGAGGAGCTGACCGAATTTTTCGCCAAAAACGGTCGCATCAATTGTATCCTCGTCGTCGAATCTATTTCCCGTTTCCAGCAATTTTTCCGCGATTTTATGCAGATCAACGTCGTGCTCCTCGACATCAATCTGCCCGACATTTCCGGCCTTGCCGGCATACCTGTCGTCCGGCGCCTGTTGCCCGATGCAGAGATCGTCATGCACACGGTAGTCAACGATTACGATACGATTTTCAAATGTATCTGTGCCGGCGCCAACGGCTATTTGCTAAAAGACGGTAATCTGGAAAAGCTGGCCGCTTCAATACTGGATATTGAAACCAACGGCGGATGCGCGCTCACCCCCTCGGTCGCGCGGCGAATTCTCACCTATTTTCAACCGCGTTCCGGCCAAAAACAACCCGGATCATTGTCCGAACAGGAAATGAAGATCAGCCGGCTGCTGATCGACGGTTTCTCCTATCAGGAAGTAGCCGACACCATCAATATCACCCTGAACGGCGTACGTTATCACGTTAAAAATATCTATGCCAAGCTGCATATCAACTCCAGGGGCGAACTCCTGAAACGGTACCGGGAAGGGCATATCGGATTGTAAATAATGCCGTACACCCCCACCGATGCAGGATATCCGCAATCCGTCCCGATGCCTCGCGACAATCCGTAATCCGCAATCCTACATCTCCTCCGGCCCCTCCCCTACCCAGTCCTGAATGAACCACCCGTCGACGCAGTGTTCCTTCAGGTCTTCCTCGATCCAGCCGCGCACCTCGGCCACGATGTCGCCGGGATAGAGCAGGTGGATGTTGGGCCCGGCATCGAGGCTGAAATACACGGGGTGTTTGGTGTCGGCGCGCCAGGCGCGTATTTTTTGGATCAGCGCCACGGTACCGGGTTCCAGGAGCATGTACGAGGGGTTGCTGCACATCATCAGGGCGTGCAGCGTGAGGGCTTCGTCTTCGGCGATTTTGCCGAATTCCTCCAGGTCGCCGCGGCGCAGGGCTCCCAGGAGTTGCTCCAGGCGGGTTTTTGCCTGTATGTACCGCGGCTCGGCGTATGGATTCCCCTCCATCAGGGCGTGGCCGGCGCGGCTGCTTACCGATTTTTCGCGGGTACTGACGATCAGGATATCGTCGTGAAAATCTTTGAATGTGGGGTGCATCAACTCGCCGGCGGGCACGGCGTACTCATCCGACGAGCCGGGCACCGAGGACGTAACGCCCCAAACGGCGGCGTGCGGAAAAATAGAGCGGCAGGCGCTGCCGCTGCCCAGCCGGGCCAGCCAGGAAGCCTTGCGATCGAACCCTTCGGGATCGGGCAGGGTGCCGAACAGCGCGTCTTCCAGCGAACACAGGCACAGGGCCAGGGCCGACATGGCCGACGCCGAAGAAGCGATACCGGCGGAATGGGGAAACGAATTACCGGTCTGTATTTTTAACTTTAATTGCTTTAAAAAGGGAAATTGCGGCAGCAAACTTTCCAGGTATGCCAGCGTTTTGGCCTTGAACGCATCGTTTTCCTCGCCGTGGAATAAAAACGTCAGGTCGATGCGGTTATCCGCGTCTTCCCGGAATTCGTAGGCCAGGGCGGTATCGGTACAGGAAGCCGAGAGCGTGAAACTCAGGGAGGGGTTGCGCGGTAATTGCACGCCGTGTTTGCCCCAGTATTTGATGATCGCCAGGTTGCTCGGGCTGCGCCATACGATCTGGCCCGGTTCGGGCGGATTGGAGGAATCGAGCAGGAGTCGTGGATTTTCGTACATGCGGCAAAGAAAAGAAAAGTACCGGAAAACGTGGGCGCTGTTCGGCAGACTGTCCTACTTTTGCCTGTCTTTTTACCCAAACTGTCAAATTATCCCGCCGGTTCGCCGTTTCACCTCTACGCTTATGATGCAAAAACTTTGGTTGATTATCCGCCGCATCGGCTTCGAATTGTATTGTTTTTTAACAGCGCCTTTGGTGGTTAAAAACTGCCTGGGCCTGATGGGCGCTTTCGCCGGGCTTTTTTTGATGACATTCTGGTGGTTGAAATGTTATACCAATCACGGCGAAAGCCTCCAGGTACCGGGCTACGTGGGCATGAGCATTCAGGAGGCCGCGCGAAAAGCCCGCCAACGCGATTTTAACGTGGTGGTCAACGATTCGGTGTACGTGCCGGGCAACCCGCCGGGCATGGTACTTCAGCAAAATCCCGCCCCGGAAAGCCGGGTCAAGGAAGGCCGTACCATTTATTTTACTATAGCGAAAAACAACCCCGATATCGTTACCCTGCCCGACCTGGCCGGCAGCGACGACTACGACCTGTACAGCCGCAAGTGCAGCCGCCTGGGCCTGAAACCCCGCATTCTCGCCCGCGTAGCCGACCCCGCCGAACCCAACACCATTATCGCCGTACTGCACCGCGGCGATACCATCACCGACCTGATCCGCGGAGGGCGGTATAAAGTGGAAATGGGCGCCACTATCGACTTCGTCGTCAGCGAACAGGTGACCATGACCGTCGGCATACCCAATTGTATTTGCCAAACCTACGACGCAGCCGTGTTCCTCATCACCAGCAGCAATCTCAACGTGGGCACTGTGAGTACCGACGCTTCGGTCATCAATAAAGAAACGGCTTACGTCTGGAAACAAACGCCCGATTACACCATTAACGGCACCATGCGTGTCGGCGAACAAATCGACCTTTACCTGACGCAGGAAATTCCCGTCGGTTGTGAGGATCATTGAGTGATTGAGTGATTGAGTGATTTAACTAAACCCTCTAAACCCTCTAAACCCTCATAAACCCTCATAAACCTTCATAAACATTTAAAATCATGGACATCAACGTACAAGAATTACACAAACGGCTCGCCGCCGGCGAAAAAATCAACCTCATCGACGTCCGGGAAAACTGGGAAAACCAGGAATTCAACATCGGCGGTCAACTCATTCCCCTCGGCGAACTGATGAACCGCCTGTATGAGCTGGAAGATCACAAAAACGACGAGATCGTGGTGTATTGCCGTTCGGGCAACCGCAGCGGCATGGCACAGGCGCTCATGCAGGCGCAGGGTTTCAAAAACGTCCGCAACCTCAGCGGAGGTATGCTGGCCTGGCGGGATACGTTCGGCGATGCGAAACCGTAAGCGCCGTCTTTACCTGTTTCACCACGGAGGGGGGGCAAAAGGGTATGCTAAAATCTTCCGGCCGTAGATTATTTTAATTCACCACGGAGACACGGAGGCACGGAGACTTGTCCTGTAAGGAACCTCTCCGTGTCTCCGTGCCTCCGTGGTGAAAAATTTGTCGCGGTTTTCTGGCAAAAGACTTGTGACATAACCCCGTGAATTACTCAACCTGCACTGGCAAGCCAGCCTCGGTGGCCTTAATCATCCCTAAGCGTCATGAAACTCGTTTTCCCGATAAGCATTTTATTCCTGACGGCAGCAGCCTGCGCCCCCCGCCTTAGCACGGAACGTTTTGTGCTGCCTCCGGCAACTGCAGTGCCGCAAACCGAACCGCTCCCCGGCCAACGCGCGCCTGCCCGGCCGGTTGCCAACGCCTGTGCCGGCTGGGAAGGCCACCTGCCCGATCCGGAACATCCCGAATACCTGCCCATGCGTTATCTGCGCATCAATTTTCACGTGATGGACAAAACCGACAGCACGGCGCACCGTCCGGCCGATTCCGTACGGGTATTCCTGCACGAGCTGGTAGAGCGCTCGAACGAAGACCTGGCCATCAACGAGCGCAACTGGCGTTCGCCGGAAGGCACCCGCGTGTTGCCCAAAGGATACCGCTACGTGCTGACGCCGCGGCCGGTAGCCGGAGACGAAGGCATTTATTTCCATTACGACGACGACTTGTACTATTTCGTGTCGATGGGGAAATACCAGAATAACTACGACCGCAAAGTCATTCAAAAGTACGCCATCGGTGCCGACACCATCCTGAACATCTTTTTGCAGGTGCACCCGCGCGACAGTTTCGGCTCCAAAACCTACCGGCCCAACGGCCAGGGCATCGCGCTCGGAACCGCGCTCAAGATGGCCGGCGTACTGGAAAGCAGCGAAGGCCCCGAAAGTTTCGACGGCCTGCTCAACCACGAGGTCGGCCATATCCTCGGCATCAGCCACGCCTGGGTGGAAGACGGCTGCCCGGACACCGAAAACCACCCCAACAAATGCTGGACCGGTTCGAAAGACCCGCCCTGCCGCGACCAGGCGACCAACAACATGATGGATTACAACGCCTACCAACTCGCCCTTACACCCTGCCAGATCGGCCGGGCGCAAGCCACCTTTGCCAACGAAAAAAGCGCGGTCAGGCGTTGTCTCATCCCCACCTGGTGCAGCCTGCGGGAGGATCGCGCGGTCGTTATTGCCGATTCAGTAGCCTGGACCGGCGCCCGCGACCTCGAAGGCCATCTCACCGTGGCGCCGGGCGGGGTGCTGCGGCTCTCCTGCCGGGTATCTTTGCCGCCCGGCGGGCGCATCACCGTACAACCCGGCGGACAACTCTGGCTCGACGGCTGCCGCCTGCACAACGCCTGCGGCAAAACCTGGGAAGGTATTTTTGTGCAGGAACAAAATAGCGTGCGCGGCGAAGTCCGTATTTTGCGGCAGCCCATGCTGGAACATGTGGCCGACCACCCAAAACGCAACAGAAACAAGCGCTGAAATGGACAACATACCCATCTCCATGTATGGCAATACCACCGGACTGGCGGGGCAAAAACAGGTTGTCCTGAATCCCAGACTGATCCCGCTGCTGTTCATCCTGACCGCGCTGGCCATATATTGGCCCACCCGCGACGCCGGTTTTGTGATGGATTGGCTGGGCTGGCAGTACGCCTATAACCGCGAGGGATGGGCCGGGGTGCCGGGCAGTTTCGGCTATCCCGGACTGCACCCGGTGCTGCACTTCGGCAACTACCTGTTGTATTGGCTTTTCGGCGCCAATAGCCCGGTGTGGTACGGGGTTTTTGCCATTTTACATGGCCTGAATGCCTGGTTGTTGTTTCGGCTGGCCCTGCGCCTGTTTTACCACACGGCTTCCGGACAGCCCTATTTTATCGCGTTCACCGCCGCGGTGCTGTTCCTGCTTTCTCCATATTCAGCCGAAGTGGTGGTATGGCGTGTTTGCCTGCACTACCTGCTGGCCCTGTGCTTTGCGCAAATGACCCTCCACCGCACCCTCGATTACCTGTATACGGGCAGCCGGCGCGACTGGTGGCAAATCCACTTGTTTTTTGCGCTGGCCCTGTTCGCCTTTGAGTGGTCGCTGGTCATTCCGGGGCTGATGCTGGCGCTGATCGTAGTCCGGCATTTCTCCATCAATGCCGGGACGCGCCTTTCTGCTCAACTGGGTAAGATCCTGGCGCCGCAGGCAGGCCTGATCGCCCTGTATTTCTTGATCAACAAAATACGCATCGGCGATTGGGTGGGACACTACGGCGCCGAAACGCATTTGAACATGCAGCCCAAAGTCCTGATGGCTACCATGTTGAAATATACCGTCAAACAATTTGGCTTTGCGCGACATTGGGAACACGCCGACAAAACCCGCCTGTTCGACGGGCTCGATGCCGGCTGGCCCCTTTGGCTGGGCATTGCGCTGGTGGCCTTGGGCATGTTGTGCTGGCTGGCGTTTTTTCGCCGGCTCGATGCCCGCCTGCAGTGGGCCGGCGCGGCCTTCGCCTGGTTTTTCATTGCCTTGTTGCCGGTGGCCAACCTGTATTTTTGCTTTTTGCAGTTGTCCGAAAACGACCGCTACGGTTATTTCGCTTCGGGATTCGGCTGGCTTGGGTTTGCGATATTGTTGTCTTTTTTGCCCAAAATTCCGGCACGGCTGATCATGCTGACCCTGTTGGTCATTTCCCTGCATCTGCTGGCCGGCATGAACCGGTATTGGGCCTTGTCCGAAAAAATATTCGACAGCCTGGTGCAGGATTTTCGTTGGTACGACCGCAAGGAAGTCGTCATCCTGGCATCGCCCGACAACTACCGGGGCGTGTTCATGATGCGTATCATCGGCCAACCCAACGGCTTCAACGAGGCGCTCGAACTGCGGCGGGGCCGGGCCTTTTCCGGCCAAATGTGGGAAGTCGCCCAGTTCAATCAGAACAACCCTTCCGACGGGTTAAAAGTAGAAAAAGAAAAGGGGGGCAGGTTGTACAAAGTCAGCTTCCGTCAGGACGGCAACTGGTGGTGGCGCAACGGCATCGGGGCAACAGATTACGAAAACGAACGTTACCAGTTCCGGATGAAAGAATGGCATGTTGAAATGGAGTTCAAAGAAAAACGCCCCGGAACGGCCGTTATTTATCCGGAAAACGGAAAATGGGTGGAAGTAAAGTGACGAAAAACAAGCAAACTAAACATAAAAATATCCGGCAATGATCAAATACCGTTTCCTGATCTTTCTCTCTTTCCTGTTCTCCGTTGCCTTGCTGGCGCCATCGTGCAGCCAGAAAAGCGGCTGCCCGGCAAACGAAAGCCTGCGGGCGCCGGTGAATAAAAAAGGTGAACTCAAGTCTTCCGGTAAAAGTAAATCCGGTTTGTTCCCGAAGAAGATGTCCAAAAAGATGCGGAAGTAAGCGGACAAAATACCCTTATGGCTGAAAGGCGGCATTTCAGCGGCGTTTTTGGTATCGGTTTTGTGCGAAAATTAAAGGGCCCTGCATCCGGCCTTTCCCTTTAATCCTTTTCCTTTTTGCACAAAACATCCCGCTGCCTATGTCTTTACCTCTTAGCAACCTGTGCGCACAGGGGCTGTCCGCTTTGGCCCTGCTGGCGTTCTCCGCCAACGCCTCTGTCTTTACCCTGCAAACGAACATTCCGAACGACCTTTCGCCCTGCCAGGAAGTCGTTTACCAGATCACCCTGACCAACAGTTCACCCCAGCCGCAAGCCGCCGGCACCCTGCAATATTGCCTGCCGGAAGGGCTGCAATACACCGCCGTGACCGGACTGAGCGTGGCAGACGGTTCCGACCCGCGTTGCCCGGTTTTTTCACTGCCGGCCATCAACGGCAACGCCGGCCTCTCCTTCCAGCTCCGGGTGCGCGTGGGCTGCTCGGCGCCCGATCAGGGCGGTGTGCGCGACACCATCCGGATCAATACCGGCGGCATGCCGCATGACCCCTTGTTCGGCAGCGAATACAACGTGCGTGTGCCCGTCGTTTCGCTCACCCCGGGGCAAAACTGGGACTACACCGGCGCCACCGGCGACCTCTTTACCCGCACCTTTACGCTCAGAAACGAAGGCTTCGGCGCTGTTTTTCAATTGTTTATCATCGACACCTTTGCCCAAACCGGCGTCCAGCTGATCAACACGACCGGCACGGTAAAAGGCGATACGCTGATCCTCAGCGGCGCCGACCTGGGCCCCGACAGCCTGTTGTCGCACCTCGATTCGGTGGTGGTGACCCAGACGCTGCGGCTGAGCGGCTGCCCTAATAACAACCTGATCATACAATACGGCTGGCGTTGTCCGGACGGCGAGACCTGCACCTCGTCGAAATTCGATTTTTACACTTTTTCGGCAGCTTTCAGCGCGACGCCCAACGTGGTAGTCAGCGCCAACGCGCCTTTCCTGCCGCCGGGCCCCTGTACGCCGGGACCGCTGGAAATCCGGATCGCCAACACCGGCAACGCGCCGGCGCTGAACCTCGAATGGATCGCCGGCTACTTCGGTTTCCCCACCGACCCGCCGGAGACCTGGCAAAAGGTGGACTGTTTGCCCATGAGCCTGTTCCAAACCGGCTCTACAACTTTGGCAGACATTTCAGCGCCTGGCTCCACCGAGTCTTACCGTATCCCTTTATCTATCCTGACCGCCGACCCCGACGGGCCGGGCGGCTTGTCGGACGAAGACGGCGACGGCCAATACGACGACCTGGCCCCGGGCAATTCGGTTGTGCTGACCCTCAACGTCGGGTTCGACCCCGGTTGCATCGCCTGCAACAACGCGCTGGCCGCCTGGTATATCGGCTCGCGGGTCACCTTCACCAATACCTGCGGCAGTACGGTCACCTCGGCATGGCCGGCAAACCTCGGCACGGGTATTGCCTTTTCCGGCGAGGGTTTTGACGACGCGAACGAATTTTTACTCGAAGCAGGCAAGCAGTACGATTTCGAATACGGCCTGAATATGAGTTTTACAGGCCTCGACGCGCAATGCCCGAACGACAGCCTCATCCTGCACTTTATTTTGCCGGAGGTTTTAACGGCGCCGGCCGTTTTCCAACCCACACTCGACGGGGCCGCCCTGCCCAATTGGGCCGCCGGCGACACCCTCTACCTGCTCTTGCCCAAACCCGCCGGCAATCTCGTAATGCCGCTGGTGACGGTGTGCCCGCCCGATATCGACGATTCGGCGATTTGCACCCCGCCCTACCGGCCGCGCACTTACCAGGCGGAAGTGCTGATGACCTGGACCTGCGGCGACGGCTGCGACCAGGAACTGGAACTCTTGTGCGCTTTCACCGATCACTTTACCCTCGATTGCCCCCGCCCCGAAGACACCACACAAATGCACGGCATTTTTGCCGACTCATTTTGGGTGCAACGCGTTACGCTCGGTTTTACCGACCATTCCATGGGCACCCGCGTCGATCCCAACACGCCGGGGCTGGCTTTGAGCACCGCCATTCCCTACGACACCGTTTTATTTCGCGCGTCGGCACTGATCGATGGAACAATGGGCGATATGTTCGACAGCGCGCAAATCCAGTTGTATTATTTCAATGATTTTAACGGCCCGTACTTTAACCGGCTTAATTCGGCCATCACCCTCGTGGATGCCGAAAGCGGCCAATCTTACCTGTGCGATCAGCTTGTCACGGACGAATACGTGTGGAAAGGGTATCATATCTGGGAGATCACGCTGCTGCCGCTGACCCAGCCGGGCGGTTGCCTGTTTGCCGGCGGCGTACACCTGACGCCGGGCGACCGCATCGAACTGGAGATCAGGGCGCACGTGAATGAGGACGTACCCAACGAAGACCTGACTATCCTCGACGATCTGCGCGTGCGGTTTCCGTTCATGTATCACGGCGATTCGGTGTTATGTAAAATGAAAAACACAGAATTCGGGGTCATCAACCCGGATTATGCTTTTTCGGTAGGGCAAAATTTCCCGCTCGAAGTTTGTGAAAATTTGCGCGTGGAGTTGAATTTTTTCCAGGGATACTCGCCAAAAATCGATACGGATATTTTCCCCGGCGAGATCCGCCCCTTGTTTGTTTACGACTCGCTTTGGGTCAACCTGGGCCCCGGCTACGAATACGTGCCGGGCAGTGCCGTGTGGCAATACGACGAGGGCGACGGGGCCGTCGCGCTGCCGGTGACCCAACAAATCCCCCTGGCCGATCCCATACCTGTAACCCTGGCTGCCGGGGAGCCCGGTTTGTTGTTCCTGCGCCCGCCCGGGCTGCCGGTGACCGACTATTACAAAGGCGGCGCCCCGGCCTTGTTGTTGTTCGATGCCCGCCTGCTGTGTCCGCCCGATACCACCCGGACGCAGGCGGATGTGGTGGGCCGCCGCCTGCTGGCGTCGCTCGACCGGATAAACGTTGTACAAACCGTCGAAAACACCGGCATACCGGATCTGAACGAGCTGAGCCTGACCACGTCCGCTCCCTTGTCGGTAAACAGAGTGCCGACCTGGTACGTGGAATATTGCAACCCCATTCCCGGCTTTAATATTCCGGAGCCGCTGATTTTTATATCGCCCGGCTCCACGCTGCAACTGACTGCGGCCAGGGATGTTACCAATTTTGGAGCGCCGCAGCCGCTTGCCCTCGAATTCCCCGACAGCAACACGATCCTCCTTCGCGGACTAAGGCTGGATGGAGATGAGTGCCGCACCATCGAAATCACAGCCGGGCTGATCGAATGTGTGCCCGACACCCTGACACTGCGGCCCGGGCTCCAATGCGACAACGCCGAACCCTGCATACTGGATCACCCGCTGCAACTGGTATTTATCCCGAAAGAAGGGTTTGCCCAGGTCAACGTCACGGAAAGTCCGTCAACGGCAGTCAGCCTTTGCGACCCGATCGACTACACGGTGAAAGTGCTCAACGTGGATGAAGGCAACCTGTATGAAGTGGAAGTACTGGTGAAACTACCCCAGGCCGGCCAGGTATATGTTCCCGGCAGCGCCGTGGCCGTGTACAACGGCGTCAATGCGCCCTTGCCCGATCCGGTAGTGACGCCGGACGGCCTGTTGTGGTCGCTCGACTTTACGCAGCCGCCGTTCAGCATCGACGGGTTGCCGGGCGTATTTGCCGCCCCGGCCAACGCCCTCGAAATCCGCTTCCAGGTGGAAACCAACTGCGATTATATCGACGGCACCCGTTTCTTCTATTCCACGTCCTGGAACAACGTCTGTGGCGCGCGCAAGGACGCGTCCCGTTTTGTGGCCCCGGAATTGTCCATCGCTGGCGAGCCAACAGCCAGCAATGATTATCAGATCCTGCTCAACATGCCCTTTCCGGCTTCTTTTTGCGCGGAAGTCCCCCTGCGCGTCACGGTGATCAATCCCGGAAACCTGGGCCCCAGCGCGGCCAATGAAAAAATTCGGGTGCAGGTGCCGGCTGGATTCAACTATGTGCCGGGTTCTTTTCAGCCTGTTCACAACGGCCCCGCCGGCCCACCGGCACAGTTGCCGTTTGGCGACGTGCTGTTCCTTTATTTCAATATGCCTGCCGGGGTTGCCGCCGGCGATTCTGTCGTTTTTTTATTTAATATACAAAATACGGTTGTTACGCCGGCTTGCAGCGAATCGTACGATTTTCTGGTACAAACCCTGCTCACGCAAAACGTGGCCTGCGACAACGCCGGCTGCGACATAGACTTTATCACCCGCGAAACACCGTTTTCCACTGTTTTTGAAAAACCGTCCTATCTGCTTTCCGATCCGTCGGGCAGCGGCCAAAGCCTCGATGCAAACCAGGAAAGCTGGCAAATCGAATACCTCGTCAACAATACCGCCGCCAACCTGCCCGGCGGTGGCGCCCTGCAGGTGGAAATCCGGCTGGACCTCGATCAAAATGGCCAGCTGGACGCCACCGATCCCTTGTTGCAAACCGCCGCTGCCGACGTGAACGGCCTCCCGCCCGGCGCAGCGCGATTGTTTCTGGAAACCGTGAACGTCCCTGGTATTGCCGCGTGTTCCGGTATATGGGTAGCGCTTACCGACACGGTCTGTTCCTGTACGCAGGGAGCGATTTATATTCCATTTATTCCCCTGGAAAACAGCGGAGCCGACACCACGGTGTGTGCCGGCTATCCCCTGCAAACCGGCGCCGTGCCGGCCAATAACTACCAGTACGAATGGATACCCGCCTCGCCCTGGCTGAGCGATGCCGGGGCGGCAAATCCCGTTTACCTGTACCAGGGTAATTTCGGCGGCGGACAGCTCTTTTCAGAAACCATCGTCCTGAAAACCACCCGTCCCGCGGGATGCGTTTCCTTTGATACGGTGCGGATCACCACCCGGCTGGTGAATTTGTCGCTGAATGCCGCGCCCGCTTTGTGCTGGGGCGATTCCACGGGCAGTATTTCGGCATTGGTGCTGGGCGCTGCCGTACCGCTGAGCTACACCTGGAACGATCCTGCCCTGACGGGCGACCAACTGACAGGCATCCCTGCCGGCGATTATACGCTCATCGTGGTGGATTCACTGGGCTGCGCCGACACAGCGGCAGTCACCGTGACGCAGCCGGAACTGCTGAGCGTCGCGCTGACCCCTTCCGATTATAACGGATTCGGCATTTCCTGCGCGGGCCTGGCCGATGGCAGCGTCACGGCCACTGCCGCCGGCGGAACGGCCGCTTATCAGTTCGCCTGGTCGCCGGCGGGCAGCGGGCCGGTGGTGGGCAATTTGTCCGCGGGCGCTTACACCGTTACCGCCACCGATGCCAATGGCTGCACCGCTGAAGGCGCCGTTACGCTCAACGAACCGCAAGCTTTATTGCTCGACACCCTCGTCACCGACGCCGTTTGCCCGGGCGGCGCCAACGGCGAAATCACGGTGTCCATTCAGGGCGGGGTGGCGCCTTTCAGCGCCAACGGGCAGACCGTCACCGGCTCCGTCTGGACACAAAACAATCTCGTGGCCGGCACGTACACGGTGACGGTGGCCGACGCCAACAATTGCAGCGCCCAGATAAGCGCCTTTGTCGATTCGTTGTTGTCCGCCTTTACCCTGACGACCGACTCGAGCACCTGTTTCGCCGGCACCGACGGTATGGCTGCCATCCAGGGCAGCGGTTATCCGCCGTTCCAGTATGCCTGGCCCGGCGGCGCCAACGGAGGTGTATTTACGGGCGCAGCAGGTACATACACCTGCACCGTAACCGACGCGCTGGGTTGCCACTACCTGCTCACGGCAGAAATCGAACAACCGGCATTGCTGGTAGCCGCGGCGGATGTCGTTCATCCCGCCTGTTTTGGCGACAGCACCGGACGGATCAGCCTCAACGCTTCCGGCGGCACGGCCCCGTATCAGTTTGCCCCGGCAGGGCCGGTACTGAGCGGTTTGCCGGACGGCGTTTACACCTTCCTGGTGACCGACGCCCACGGCTGCACCGCCGCGCTCGACGCCGTGCTGGCAGCGCCGGCGCCGCTGAACCTTTCGCTGAATGCCGTGGATGTGGTTTGCCACGGGAGCAGCACCGGACAGGTCAATACCCTAAGCGGCGGCGGGGCGCCGCCCTTCAGTTTTCAACGGTCGAACGGGGCTGACGGAACCAATATCAGCGACGTGCCGGCTG
>JAKLJF010000006.1:0-2643 GCA_023151335.1 Thermoanaerobaculia bacterium
CATCCACGCCGCGGGCATAGTCTTCGATACGGCGGTCGTATACGTTGGATTCTTTGATGATAAAGCTGGCAAAATAGCGCATCTCGAACAGGTCTTCCCAGGAGATGGTGGCGTTGGTATTGCCGCCCATGGTGAACACGCGGTTGCGGGCGAAGAGTTCGCGGGCTTGCGGGTAGTACACCCAGAACATGGCTTTTTCGTAGCGGAAGTTGCCTTCGCTGTCTTTAACGTCGATCAGCGGGGCGATGCCGAGGATACGTACCTGCAAGGTGGACGTTTCCTTATCGAAGAACCAGATTTCCTTCAGACGGAAACGTTTCACGTCGGCCCAGTTGATGTCGTTGCGCACGATCTGTACTTTTTCTTCGTACGTTTCCGGGTCGAAGGTCACGATGGTGTCGGTTTTGGACAACATCGACAGTACGTCGTCGGTGCTCAGGCGTTTGGTGAATTTATCGTCGTCGACGGAGTACACCGGCATTTCGCCTTTGGAAGCGGCGTCAGACAGGATTTTGAAAAAAGGCGCTTCCGGATAGGCAAAGGGAAGGTTCATTTTTTCGCGGACGTCGATGATACGCCAAACGCGTTTTTCCCAGAAGATATCGCTTTCGCGGATGGGTTGGTACGCCAGTACGCGGCGTTCCATCATCACTTCTTTTTTCACCACGTCGTCCAACGGAGTTTCGCCGGTGTCTTCCGGTTCGCTCACTTCCGTTTTTACTTCGATTTCTTCGGGGTCTTGTGCAAGCGCAACGGTTCCGGTAGTGAACAGCAGCAGGCACAGGCAAGTCCATTTAATAAAAGTCTGCATGGCTCGCGGTTGGATTGATTAAGGTGAACGTTTAGTAATTTCAACAAAAATGGCTTCAGCCGGGTCAAAGGTAACGCCGGCTGAAGCACATTATTTTTATTTTAACGTATTTTGAACACCAGGTCGCCCAATTTACGGGCGGCGATGTCGCCCGGGCATTTGGCTTTGATGTCCAGATAGTAGTACACATCACCCGGAGCGGCTTTGCTGATCATATCCGCAACATCGGAGTTGTAACGGGCGCCATTATTGGTTTTCTCTACAACGTCGGCGCGTTTTTTCTGATACGCGACGGTATAGCCCTGAACCTGGCATTGGGCCTCGAAGTCGAAGTTTTCCAAAACGGCCGCGATACCGCCCTGTGCCTTGAAGGTTCCGTTCGGGATGGCGCTCGGGTGTTTCTGAGCGCCCAGCAGCGGGATCGGGTCGGGAATACGTTTAACTTTGTACTTGAACGTTGTAGACGGAAGGCCGCCGCCGGAGAGCGTAATGGTGGCTTCGCCCGGGGTGGTAGCGCGCACGATGTAGTGGGAGCCGTCGACCCGCGAAAGCGTGATACCGTTGCCGCTCACTTTCAGATCGTTGGACGAAACGCCGGCAGCCGCCACGGTGATCGGGTTATCCACACCGATGTAGAACACGTTCATTTTGTCGAGCTGTACGGAAGCGGAACGTTCGCCAACTTCGTATTCGAACTCCTTTTCGTAGGGTTTAACCTCCCCAGTAAGCGGGTTCTTTACGTTGATCCGCACGTTGTATTTGGAAACGCCGGTTCTGCCGGTGGTAGTCTCATAATGAGCCATACCTTCTTTTACCGGCAAGTTGCTTCCATTGACAGAGATGCTGATGTTATCGGCCGATTTGCTGTACGCGCTCAGGAAGATATCAGCCTGATATTTTTCGCCGCGGATCACGTATCCTTTCGGAGCAGAGATAACCGGAACGAAAGCGTCGGGACGGAATTCCTGGCCGCCAACTTTGGCATTACAAAAGTTCAAAACTGCCGTGGCGGAGCTTTTGGCGTCCGACTGAAGCTTGCCAAGAATAGGGAAGCAGGCTGCTACCGGCATTTGGCGGAATTTGAAATCAACCCAATCCGTCTTATCGGTTCCGGCGGGCAGTTTTTCAATATCCAGTGGCAGTGCGGCGGCGACATTAGGGTCATTATCAGCCATGGCGAGCAGCTTTTCACGCGTCTCTTTAACCTTGTCCATAATGTCGTAACCTACGCCGCGTTTGCCGTCCTGGCCCAAAACAAACCACCGCGTGGTAATATCCTTATTACGAATATCCCTTGGAATGTTCGGGTCTTTCTTCGAAGGGCCCTGGGCCTTGTTGAACAGCTCTTGCCGCAATTCGTCGATATATTTGACAAATTCCGCAGATATCTGCTGGGCTTGTTTGGCCTGATTGCGATATTTTTCGTTATTTTCGTTTTTGTACGCGTCAGCCTGCTTATCGATCGCCTTCATCAATTGTTCGTTATTGGTTTCCACGATGGCGCGGCTGTTTTTCAGACCGGTGTCCAGCGAGAAGAAGGCGTTCATCACTTCGGCAGATACGTTCAGCGCGAGCAGTGCGGTCAACACCAGATACATCAGGTTGATCATTAACTGTCGCGGCTCCTTTGGTATTGACATAAAGCGTTGTCTTTTTTAATGTTTAAAAAAAGGAGTGACACAAAACGCGGCTGCTTACTGACGGCCGATATTGGCCATAGCGGCCAGCATGTTGCCGTACACGGTATTCAGCGATCCGAGGTTTTTGTTCAATGCGCCCAGTTGATCTTTGTAGTTACGCACGTCTTCAGCTGACTTAGCCATGTCGGCCAT
>JAKLJF010000006.1:2653-23487 GCA_023151335.1 Thermoanaerobaculia bacterium
TCATCGATTTGATTTGCTCCTGCGTGCCGGAGAAGTCGACTTCCTGAAGGGCTTTCAGGGCGCCGAGGCTTTTCGACATGGATTGCAGTTCGGTCAGCATGCCGCCCAGTTGGCGCTCCACCACGTCGCCGTGGAGGGGGGCTACTTCCGGCATGTTGCTGGTCGGGCCGGCGGTCAGGGGCTGCAGGCGGGCGTTGTAGTCGTCGAGGCCCGGATACAGTTTGTGCCAGTAGTAGTCGGGTTCGGGGCCGATAACGCCGAGGAAAAAGAAGATGATGGCTTCCATGCTCAGTCCGATGATGAGCATTTGGGAAGCGCCTTCCCAGCTTTCGAGTTTGAACAGGGCACCCAAAAGTACGATTGCAGCGCCGATACCGATGAGGAGGTTCTTAAAGTACTTGAAAGACTTGGTCTTGACGAAACTCATTGTTTTAAACTTTTTAGCAGTTTACAAAAAAGGTTGAACTGATTTAATTTTGATATGAAGGTGTTTAAAAAGCGCCGCAAAAGTAGCAATAGCCTGAAAACTTATCCAAAGAAAATTTTGAGTCAAGCCTGGAATAGTTTTAATAATTGTCTGCTGATAGCAAACAAAGGCCATGCGTTGCTACGATAAGTCGGTGTGGGATGGTGTGGTAAAACACAAAATTGGATGAGGGCAAAAAACAAAGGGCAAAACGCAAGAATCATCGCAAAATTTTATTCGCGGTGAAATTTTCTTGCTTTTTTGCCCTTTGCATTAAATTTTCCCTGTATTTAGAAGTCGTTGATCGAGCGACCCAGGAAGGTCAGCACGCAACGGAATCCAATGTAGCACTTGGTCGTGTCCTGATATTCCCAGGAACGGGTACCGGTTTGCATGAAGAAAGCGATGTCTTTCCAGGAGCCGCCGCGGATTACTTTGCGCTTGGCCGTTTGCGGATCGTCTTCCTTGGCATCGTAGCGAATGTCGGGGTTCAGATCGTGCATGAACGAGTACGCGTTTTCGAAGTAGGCAGTTTCGGTCCATTCGGCCACATTGCCGGCCATGCAGTACAGCCCGTAATCGTTCGGGTAGTAGCCGTCGGCTTTTACGGTGTACAAGCCGCCGTCTTCCGGATAGTTGCCGCGTCCGGGTTTAAAGTTGGCCAGGAGGCAGCCCTTGGCATTGCGGGTGTAGTAAGCGCCCCAGGGATAGGGGGCTTCTTCGCGGCCGCCGCGGGCGGCGTATTCCCATTCGTGCTCGGTGGGCAGGCGGAAGTCTTCCGTGTTGATCCGGTCGCTGGTGTACATATCCCAGATCTTGCCGCGCCAGTAGCAGAACGATTTGGCCATTTTCCAGTTGATACCGACTACGGGATAGTCGTCGAAGGCCGGGTGCCAGAAATAGTTCCGGGTCATCGGCTCGTTATAGGAATAGGCGTAATCGCGCACCCAGCACAGCGTATCGGGATAAATTTTGATTTTTTCCTTGTGGATGAAGCTGGTGCGGTTGCTGTTGCGCTCGTGCGCGGCGCGCTGCCAGTCGTACCACTGGAATTCGAATACGAATTTGCTGACGTCCAGTTCTTTCCGGCCGGAGAAGCGTTCGTTGCCCTGGTAGTACAGGTCAGCCAGTTCTTCGGCGCTTTCTTCCCAGTCGATCTCCTGTTCCCAGTCGATCAATGCTTTGTCGGCGTCGCCTCCGTCATCTTCCAGCAGGTGTTGGAGGGTTTCGTGCGCCAGTGAGTCGCGCACCCAGTCGACAAACTGGCGGTACTCGTTGTTGGTGATTTCCGTTTCGTCCATAAAGAAGCCCTGAATGGAGATGGACTTTGGACGCGCAACCATTTGTTTGCTGAGGTCTTCGTCGCCTACGCCGACGTGAAGCGTTCCGGAGGGTACGTAAACCATACCATAAGGATTGATGCCCTTCCATTTTGGGCGGCCCTGTACCCCAAGTAAGTCGCCGGTTTGTTTCCGGCCACATGAAGCGGCAAAGGCCGCAAAAAAGAGTAAAAGCAGGAGCGATTTCTGTAGTTTTTTCATGTTGACACCCGTGTTTTCCTACTTAATTGTTCGGTTTGGAAAAAGTGGTCGTAAAGGTAGTGGATTAAATTCGATGCAAATAGATATTCCCAAACAAAATTGGTCAAACCTGTTTTTTTACCGGCGTGAGCAGCAGCAACCAAACGGAGTTTTAACATTTGCTGGTATGCGAGCCGAATTTTTTTTCGCCGGTTCGTCAGGGCTCCAAAGGTCGCATCGTTGCTAAAAATGTTAAAGTTGACCCTGATGCCAGCCTTGGGTTGGAGCGCCTGTTTTCATAAAAATCTGGGATTGTAGATGACCGGGGGGAGTTTGCCCCTTCCGATAGGTTTGTTGAGTTCATAGCGGAGCAGCAGTTCGTGACTGCCGCGGTTGGCCGCCTGCAAGGCTGAAAGGGGAATATCGAAAGAATAGGCCAATGTGGTTCGTTCGTTGATGCGCAGGCCGGCAAGTAATACCGCGGCATCGCGGGCAGAAGAACTAAGCCCCCTAAACGAAGCGCCGGCAAAAATATTCTCTTTCCAGCGAAAAATGGTTGAAATTTCCATTTGTGTCTCGGTTAAGTCACTTTTAACTAAAATGCCGGGTTTGATGGCCAGGTTTTGGCCCGCGCTGAACTGATAACTGATCATTCCCATGTAATGCCGCACCGGTTTAAGCCGGAAGCCGCCGCCGGAGCTTGCTTCCAGTACGGGGGCAAAAACGGGTTGGGTGGCTACGCCGAAGCCGAGCGTTTTCCATTGGAGATGGATGCCGGCTTCTACAAGAGGCGTGCCGGCCTGCACTTTGCCGTCTGGCAGGAAGGGATCGTCGTGCTGGATGACGCCGGCGGGTTCATAAATACCTTCCGGCGCTCTCAGTTTGGCGCCGTCGAGGGCGTATTGCAGATAACCGCCGCTGGCGCCGATGGAAAGCACGGCATTGCGCCCCAATTCCCGCTGAAAACTGAGCGTAAAGACGGCCTGTGTGCTCCGGTGCGCCCCGACGATATTGTTTTCCATCCGCAGCCCCACCCCACTGCTGATCACGTACAAGGGCAGGTGTATGTTCAGGTGTTGCATTTCAGGGGCGCCGTTCAGGTTGGACCATTGTTGCCGGTATACGCCCGTTGCCACCAATGAGTTTTCCAGACCGGCGCAAGCCGGATTATAGGCGTACGGGTTGATCAGGTAAAGGCTGTACTGCGGCGCCTGCTGAGCAGGCAGGAGGGCAGCCAATCCGCATATAGCTAATATTAATATAGGTGTAACCAGTCTTCTCATATCTGAACGATTTAACCTTTCAGTTGGCTTCAGCCGGTTTCAAGCAGTTGATCAAAATCAGCCAGGGTTTGTACCGGCTTTTGGCAGGTATAATCGCGGCAGACGTAGATCAGCGCATCTATGTCGCCCGATTTGCCCGCCAGCAGTGGGTTGGCATCCCAGGGATGTTTACTGGCAGCAATGATTTTGTTGGGCAGGTAACGGCGTTGAAGTGCCGCGGCTTTTTCGTCGGCGTTGTCCCCGACCACCGCTATTTCAACAAAGGGATACACTTCGTTTGCGATCGCGGCAGCCCAGCGTTCGAAAGAGAGCGGATACCGTTCCACCGGTCCTTTGAGGGTGAGCAACATTTGCGCCGCCAACTGCCGCCATTCCTGCCGGTCGAGCAACAGGCCCAAATGTTGCAGATTGTGCGCCATGGTGCTGTTGCCGGAAGGCGTGGCATTGTCGTACAGGTCTTTTTTCCGCAGGATGACATCGGACTGGCCGGCCGCGGTAAAATAGAACATGCCCGAATCGGCGTCGTGAAAATAACTTAAAACCTGTTCCGTGTATTTTTCTGCCAGTGTTAAATACGTCGATTTGAATGTTATTTGCCAAATATCCAGTAAAGCGGCGATCAAAAAGGCATAGTCATCCAAAACAGCCGCGTATTGAGCGCGGCCGTCTTTCCAGGTATGCAGCAATTCCATACTGCCGTCCGGGGCAAACTTATCCAGTAAAAACGCCATGTTTTTAACGGCCATATCGCGGTATTCCGGATTTCCCAGCGCCGTGTAAGCCCCGGCGCAGGCCGAACACATCAGGGCATTCCAGCCGAGCAGCACTTTGTCGTCGAGTCCGGGCGGGATACGTTTGCCGCGTACCGGCAGGAGTTTTTTCCGGCAGGCGTCCAGTGTAGTTTTCCATTCGGCCGGGTCGGCCTGGCGGTCGCGGGCAAACGCCTCCAGGGATTGCCGGCGCCAGAGGATATTTTTGTGCTCCCAGTTGCCCGTTTCGGTCACGTCGTAAAAGGCGCAAAACAACGCGGCGTTGTCGCCCAGCACCTGTTCGATTTCAGCTTTGCTCCAAACATAATACTTGCCTTCCTCCCCTTCCGAATCAGCATCCTGGGCGGAATAAAAGCCGCCGTCCGGGTGGGTCATTTCCCGCGAAATATAGGCCAGGGTTTCTTCGATGCTTTCGCGGTAAAGCGCTGCCCGCTGCTCGTCCTCCGGGCCCCGGCCGCGGGTTTGGAGCAATTTGTACGCTTCGGAAAGTACGGTCACCAGCAAAGCGTTGTCGTATAACATTTTTTCAAAATGGGGAACCAGCCATTCGCGATCCGTGGCATAACGGGCAAAGCCGCCGCCCAACTGGTCGTAGATGCCGCCCATGATCATTTTATCGAGCGAATAACAGGCATGTTCCAAGGCTTCCGCATTGCCCGTATGCCAGTAGTACCGGAGCAAAAAGGATATGGCCATGGTAGACGGGAACTTTGGCGCCCCGCCAAATCCGCCTTCTGCCCGGTCGAAGCGTTCGCGCATCTGGTAGTAAATATTTTCCAACAGGACAGGCGTGAAGGGCGATTCCGTTCCAGGCGCGATGGATATATCCGGTTTTTGTAAAAAAACATTGTCGTTCTGGCGGATATAGCCCAGCAGTTTTTCCGCCTGCTGGTAGGCAGTCTCCCGTTGGGTCTCCCAGATGTTGGCCAGGTGCTGCAACACCTGTAACCAGGAGGGCCGGTTGTAGGCCGGACGCGGCGGGTAATAGGTGCCGGCAAAGAAGGGTTTACCTTCCGGGGTCAGGAAACAATTGAGCGGCCAGCCGCCGCTACCGGTCAGCACCTGGCAGGCATCCATGTAGATCGCGTCCACATCGGGTCGCTCTTCCCGGTCCACCTTTATATTTATAAAGTGTTCGTTCATGAACGCTGCGATGTCGGGGTTCTCGAATGATTCCCGTTCCATCACGTGACACCAGTGACAGGTGGAATAGCCGATGCTGACCAAAATGGGTTTGTTCCCGGCGCGGGCGCGCTCAAAGGCTTCCGGCTTCCAGGCGTACCAATCCACCGGATTGTGCGCATGTTGCAGGAGGTAGGGAGAAGTTTCGTGCCGGAGGCGGTTCATTGAGTGATTGAGTGATTGAGTGATTGAGTGATTGAGTGATTGAGCGATTGAGTGATTGAGTGATTGAGTGATTAGACTAAACCATCTAAACCATCTAAACCATCTAAACCTTTATGAACCATCTAAACCTTATAAACTATTTAAAACTCGCGTACATATTGGTTCTTCATAAAGTCTGCTTTCAGGTCGGCCAGTTTGCTGGCGACGCTGGCGTCGTAGCGTTTGTCGTCGAATTCCAGGACGAAACCGCCGATCAGCCCGGGATTGACCTGCACGTCGATTTCAAGATTCTCGGAAGTGACGCCACTGGCCAGCAGTTTGCGGCGCAGATCGTTGAGCACGTTTTCGCTCAGCGGAACCGCGCTGGTTACACGAACGGAAGTTACATGTTTCAATACTTTATACTGATGAATAAATTCTGCTGCGATTTCAGGTACATACATCTCGCGATGCTTGTTGATCAGCAGGTGCAGGTAGGCCAGCGTCAGGGTATCCAGGCTGTTTTTGAAAAGGGCATCGATGACAGCGATCTTTTTATCGGCATGCACGATGGGGCTTTTCAACAGCAGGTACAGGTCGCGGTTTTTAGTGGCGGCCTTCAGCATGTTGATGTCGGCAAACACCTCCTCCAGTTTGCCCTGCTCGATGGCCAGGTCAATCAGCGATTTGGCGTAACGCGTGGCAATTCTGATAACGGACATTCCCAAGATGATTTTGGGATTTACAATTTACGATTTGCGATTTACGATTACATATGATCGGAATTTGGGGACATCCGGTTCTGGGTAATCGTAAATCGCAAATCGCAAATCGTAAATCAATTCAGTTTGATATTATCCACCAATGACTTGGCGTAGGCTTCCTGTTCGGGTTTGTTGGCCAGCTCCTTGTGCAGCACTTTTTCGGCGATCTCGATGGCCATCTGGCCGGCTTTGTTTTTCAGATCAACCAAAGCGGCCATTTTCTGGTTTTCGATGTCCTGAATAGCGCTTTCCACCTTGCGTTTGTACTCGGCGTTGGCGCGTTCTTTGGCCTCGCCGATGATTTCGTCTTTTGCCTCTTTTGCCTCCTTCAGGATCGCGGCGCGTTCTTCACGGGCCTGGGCTAGCAGTTTTTCGTTCTCTGCCTGCAGGTGCGACATTTCTTCGCGGGCTTTTTTAGCCTCGTCAAGCGCATCCTGGATGTCCTGCTCGCGTTTTTTGAGCGATTCGGCAATCGGTTTGAAAGCGAAACGGCTCATCAGAAACCAGAAGAGCAGGAAAATAACGGTCGTCCAGAAAAGCAAACCCGGTTCGGGCTTGATGACGGAAAAATCTCCGAGGAACAACATATTGGCGAATGATGAATGATAAATGATGAATGATGAATTTACGAAGTACACTTCACTACCCCACGTAGTGCGTATCGCAAGTCGTATGTCAAAAGTCGCAAGTCAAAATCCGGGCCGTTGCGTCGCCAACCGCTTCGCGCCGGCCCGGAGAAAAATTCTTAGCCGGCGGCGCGTACGAAGAAAGCCAATACCATGCACACCAGGGCGGCGCCCTCCACGAGAGCGGCCGTCAGGATCATGTTTGCACGGATATCACCCACTGCTTCGGGCTGACGGGCGATGGCGTCCATCGCCTTACCACCGATTTGACCGATACCGATACCTGCGCCAATTACGGCAAGACCGGCACCAAGAGCTGCGTAAGACATTGTATATGATTGAGTTGATGAAAAATCAAAGTTTATGAGAGTTTAGAGAGTTTAGAGAGTTTAGAGGGCAATAATCTGTAATTGGCAGGGACCGTTTATGATTCAATGTTTATTTCTTCAGTTTCTTTTTTAAAATATTGAAAATCAAAAAATTGTAAAATTTGTGTTTTAGTTTTGACACAGATTTTTGAACATTCCCAAACCGCAATCCGTCCCGAGGCCTCGGGACAATCCGCAATCGTCAATGGTGATGCGGTTCTTCGACTGCCGTACCGATATACACTGCCGAGAGCATGGTAAAGATGAAGGCCTGCAGGAAGGCCACCAGCAATTCCAGCGTCATCATGAACAGGGTAAGCGGGATGGAGGCAGCGGCGCCGGCGGCCGAACCGCCCACGCTTTTGCCGGCATCGCCGAAGATGAAGATCAGGCTGACGAAACTCAGGATTACGATGTGGCCGGCGGTGATGTTGGCGAACAAACGCAACAGCAGCGTGAACGGCTTGAGGAAGAGCCCGAGCACCTCTATCGGCGTCAGGATCAGTATTTTCAGCGGCGCCGGCACACCGGGCATCCACAAGGTGTGTTCCCAGAAGTGTTTGTTGGCGCTGAACGTCGAGATCAGGAAGGTCAGCAGGGCAAGCACGATGGTCACGGAAATATTGCCTGTAACGTTAGCGCTGCCCGGGAAAAAGGGTATCTGCCCGATCAGGTTGAGGCCGAGAATAAAGAAAAAGGCCGACAACAGGTAAGGCAGGTAGCGCTCGTATTTCGGACCGATGTTCGGTTTGGCTACTTCGTCGCGGATGAAGGTGACAAAAGGCTCCAGGAAGTTTTGCAGGCCTTTGGGCGCCTGGTGTTCCCGCCGGGTGGCAGCGTTGGCAGCCGCGCGAAACAGTAGAAAAAGGATCAACGCCGTGAGCAACATGGTGAACACGTTGCGGGTGATGGAAAAATCGTAAAAGCTGGTGATACCGCCGCCCATAAGACCGCCGTCGAAGGTAGTTTTGGCGTCGAGCGGTTCGCAATTGCCGTTGATGACGGCGTTGTACACGGTTTTTACTTTGCCGTTCGCTTCTACCTCCTGGTGAGCGTAGTCGCTCACCTCAAATTCGCCGTGCGCCAGCGCCGGATTTTTCAGGCGCATCACGTTGCCGTGCACGAGCACGTAGCCGTCTTTGCTCTTTGTGCCGTTTCCGTGGTGGTGGGCATGAAAAGCGGCGGTAGTGGTCAGCGTCCAGCCGTGACCGGGCGCGTACAAAATGCAGGGCAGGTGCAGGTAAACATCGCCAATGATATGCAGGGCGTTGGCGTCGGCGATGTGGTGCACGGCATTGTCGCCGGCGTTGAATTCCGGCTCCACCGACACCGAATGGCCGCAGGGGCCGTGCCCTTCTGCCGGGTGTGCCGCGGCGCCGGAATGTTCCTGCGCCTGACCGGAGGGATGGGCCGTTTCGCCGGCCTGTTCCTGCGGATGGTTTTCATGGCCGGTCTGTGCCGCTGCGGACGCGGCACCGAAGGCACTGATAATCAGTATGATCCAAAACTTGCGAAAGGCTGTCATATCCACATCAGGAAAGGCTTTGCTGAAATCGGCGGCAAAAGTACGATGCGGAATTTGTATAAAAAAACCGGAAAAATTATTTTTCCGAAAAAAATGGGGATTTGGGATAATTTGGAACGGCTCTGCGAAATTTAATTTGGAACGTATACTCACGGCGAGCTGCCCTGGCGGATATTGATCTTGTACAAGCGGGCGTTCACGTCATTAGGATCGGGCCGGGCGAGGAACCAGGCAAAACCATCGCGCACTTTCAGGCTTTTCGGGAAGAAGCCGATCTCCGGGAGATGATAATCGGCGACAGGCTCAAGAGTCCCGGGGTCTATCTGGCGCAGCAAGTGCCGGCCGCCGGGAGCAAAATGGGCGTACAAGTCGCCCCGCCGCGTATCGTACAGCAATTGTTTTTGCCATCCCGGCGCGCGGTGGTAACGGATTGGTTGCTGCCGGAAGCGCCGGGCCGAATCGGCCTGGAACCGGAGTGCGACACCGTTTTCGTGGTCGAACAGTACCAGGGAATCATCCAGCCGCAACAAAGGGACATAGAGGGAGTCGAGCCTGAGCGATTCAATCCATCCCAGGTGAGCCAGTTGCGCATTGCTGTGGGCCATGTTCATCAGGTGCTTGAGGCTGTGGTCGCCCCGGTAGAAATCGCGTTCGTTATCGAAGTCTTTGTCGTACAGTTGTCCGCGCCAGTTTGGCGGAAGGTTGGGTTCGACAACTACCGGCGCCCCGCTGAGCATGACGCCATAAGCGGCGCCAGCTTCCAGCCGGCCCGCCTCGCAGTGTATTTCGATGAGCGGATGCCGCTGTTTGGCAGGATCAACGTACCAATATGTCACGCTTTGGTTGAAGGCGCTCCGTTTGCGGAAGAAATAGTATCCTCCCTCTTCGAGCACGCAAGGCTCCACCAGACGGCGGAAGTCGTCGGGCGCATAACGCGGGAAAGTGTCGAGGCGATCATCCTCCATAATAAGGAGTTCTTGGGCGAACCCGGCGCCGGCTACATGAAATACCCCGGTACAACTGCGGTGCAGCGTGGTTGCCTGTCCCGGCAATTCCACTTCGGCCAGGGGGCGCCGGGCGCCGTCGAGCAGGCGGGCCAGGTATTTTTTCCGCGATCGCACCAGTACCAATACCTTTTCGCCGATCACGTCGAAATCGAGTATGTCCGTTTGGAAGTCTTCAGTGACTACTATTTCGGCTCTTTTGGCGCCGATGCGCACTTCGGGCAAAACAGTGGTTTGTTGGGTCAGTACAAAATCGATGCGGGCCGGCTGTCCCGCACCGCCGTCCGCTCCGACAGGTACGCTTTCAGCATGGTACCCCAGATAAGCAGCCGTCAGGGCAGCAGGGCGGGTCTGCAATTCAATCCGGTAAAACCCAAGGGCATCGGTAATGGCAAGCAAGGTGTCGGTCACCTGAATCCGGGCGCCGGGCAAATGTTCGCCCGCTTCATTCCGGACAAAACCTTCGGCCCGCCAGGCAGGGGATTGGGCGGCGGCATGGCCGGCAAATAGCAATGCCCCGATCCATAAGCGCATCGTTTTCATAGCAACCCGTTTTTTTCGTTCCTACGAAAAATATGGATCGCCGGGCTATCGGGAAAAGAGATTGTACAAAGAACCCCATTCAGCGGGTAAATACCGCCTCTGAGCCAGTGAAGGGGTTTAACGGGTTGAGCGGGTTTAACGGGTTTAACGGGTTTAACGGGTTCGTGGGCCCTTGGCATTACAAGTCGGGATGCCAAGGGCCCACGAACCCGCTCAACCCGTTAAACCCGCTCAACCCGTTAAACCCGTTAAACCCGTTAAACCCGCTCAACCCGTTAAACCACCTCCTAGTACATCATTAGTTTGCGGTTGGCAATGCCGAATTCGCTTTCAAGTTGATAGGAATACATGCCGGGCTCCTGCAGATCGGAGCGGCGGAGGATGATGTGATTTTCGCCTTTTTCGAAGGTGCTGGTCCGCGTGTATACTTCCCTGCCCAAAGCGTCGTATACCCGGAGGGTAACGCTGGTGTTGGCCGGCAGATTGAACCACAGCAGGGTCATTTCGATAAAAGGATTGGGCGCGTTGGGCAATAATTCGAGACCGGCGTAAGGTATTGGCTGGCCTTGGAACATGTGCATGGGTCGACTACTCATGAGATTCAGGATGATTAATTTAAGATTAATGCGTGGTTTGGCTATAACTTTTTGGTTTGTACGGTGGGTAAGCCGGCGGGGGGCAGGCAGTTTATTGTTGAATTTGTGTGGCTCAAAACCTGTGCCAGAAGGCGGTTTAAAGGTTTTCAGGAGCGTCCGGCAGATGACATCTTTCCGCAATTGATTTATTTTCAGGGCAATAAAATTTGAGTTAATGAACTCTAAATATTATTTCGCCCGCCTGGACGAACCGACAAAGGAGAATTTTTGTTACCTTTGCACGGATCATTGCAGGTATGAATATCACGCGGGATTAGCTCAGTTGGTAGAGCGCTAGCTTCCCAAGCTGGAAGTCGCGAGTTCGAGTCTCGTATCCCGCTCCGGATAAATTGATGAAGGGTTTGCGGATACTTTCCACAAACCCTTTTTTGTCGTTTCTATTTCACCTTGATATTGTCGCAGTTCCGTCTCCTTACCGCCATTGTTTTTGCCGCCGTTTGGTGCTGGAATTGCTCCAAACTGCCCGAGCCGCCGTATGTGTCTGCCGATCCTTCCGCACAGTACGCTTATTTTCCTTTGGAAACCGGCAGATATGTTGACTACAGGGTCGATTCCGTGGTGTACGATTTTGGTCCGGGCGGCAGTACGGTGCGGGATTCATTCCAGGTGTTTGCCCGCGAAGTGGTAACCGATACCCTGCGCGACAACACGGGTCAATTGGTATACCGCATTGAACGTTTCGAACGGAAAAACGATACCCTGCCCTGGGAATTCAGGCAAAATATTTTCGCAGCCCGTACCCCCAGCCAGGCTATCCGCACTGAAAACAACCTGCGCTTTCTCAAACTGGTGTTCCCGTTCGACCGCCGCAGCAACTGGAACGGCAATCTGTGGATCGATCAATACCGCGAAATAGAAGTGGCCGGCGAACGCTTACAGCCCTTTGTCAACTGGCGCTACGAAGTGGATTCGCTCGATATACCGGCTCAAATCGGCGCTTTTTCTTTCGATTCGGTGCTTGTGGTGACAGAAGTGGATGAAAGCAACGCCATCGAACGCCGTCTGTCGAGGGTAAAATACGCCAAACACGTAGGCGTGGTGTTTCGCGAACAATGGATACTTGATTCACAGTATTGCAACCAGATTCCTCCGCCCGCCGATTGCCTGACAAAACCCTGGATGGAAAAAGCGGAAAAAGGCTATATTTTACGACAAATCATTACCCACCATAATTGAAAGTGCCGGTATGGAATACACGCAAATCGGCTTTACCAGAAAAACGCATGGTATTGCCGGCGAGATCAAAATCGTTATCGAAGAACCTTACGAAGATATTTTTCTGGAGGCAGACCGCATTTTTTTGGAAATCAAAGGCGCCAAACAGCCCTTTTTTATCGAAAGTATCCGCGGCGCCGGCGACCTGATCGTAAAGTTCGAAGATATAAAAGTACGCGAAGAGGCACTGCCCCTCCAGTCAAAACCCGTTTTTTTACCCGCTGCTGAAATTCCGGAGGATCTGGATACCAGCATGCCGGAACCTGAACACGCCGGCCTGACCGGTTATTTAGTGGTAGACAGAACTGCCGGCGAAATCGGCCTGATCGCCGAAGTACTGGATATGCCACGACAGGAAATGGCCGTCATACCATATAATGGCCGGGAAGTGCTGATCCCGCTCAATGAACAATTTATTCAAAAAATAGACCACGCTGCGCGAAGAGTGCTAATGGATTTGCCGGAGGGCTTGCTGGGGTTGTGATCCGGGGGAGTCATTGAACATTAGACATTTCCAAATTGAAAACATTCAAATTTTTAAAATTGAAATGTTCAATGCCCAATGTTCAATTTACCCTGTTCAATGACTTATGAGCCAACTCCGTCTGCGCAAAATTATTTGGAAGCGGGGCTATTACCCCGTACATTTGAAAATCATTCGTTCAGCAAATTTATGTATTTAACTCAAAAACAAAGACTTATGAAAAAGTATGCCCTGTTTGCCGGCTTTGCTGTTCTGTTTCTGTTCGCTTGCGGCGATTCCGGCCCTGAAGTTAAACTGAACACGACGGAGCCTGCCAATACGGCTGCGCCATCATACCCTGTTGCCGGTCTGCATCTGCAACTAAACGCCAACCCGGCCTGGCAATACGAAAACCTGCGGCTGTATCCGGTGGTTCTGGCATCCGACCGGCAAACGGCAGAGGGGGTAGGGCTGCCGCTATTGAAAACCCTGTCGGAAGCGATGAACCTGCCGGGATTCCGGATCACAGAACGCAAACAATTCGGCAACGACCCCGGCGCCTGGTACAACGCGCTGACCGTACAAAATAAGACCGACGAAACCATTTTCCTCATGGCCGGCGACGTGGTGACCGGCGGCAACCAGGACCGGGTGATCGCCCATGACGACGTGGTGTTGCCCCGTACGGTCAAAAACATAGAAGTTTTTTGCGTAGAACATGGACGCTCGTCTTACTACAATCCTGCTGCCCCGGAGTCGGAAAAAAAAGTGGCCGCCTTCCGGGGCTATTACAGCGTGGCCAGTCCGCAGGTGCGGAAAGCCGTTCACAGTGGCAACCAGCAGGGCGTTTGGGATGCCGTATCCGCCGTTACTGCTGTCAACGATGCCAAATCCGGTACCGGCACTTATGCGGCGCTGGAAACAGAAAACGAGAAAAAAGCCCGGCGCGAAGCTTATCTGCGGTTCTTTGACGGGAAATTTGACGACATGCCAAACACGGTGGGCATCGTGGCTGTTTGCAACGGCAAAGTAGTGGGCATCGATATTTTCGGTCAACCCGACCTGTTCCGGCGCCAGTTCAAAGCTTTATTGCACGGCTATGCCACCGAAGCAGCCGCTGCCGAACCAGTAAGCAATATGCCGGAACCCAACGTAGAATATGCTTTTCACGATGTGGCCTCCCTGGCCGGGCCGGATAAGCATGGATCTGAATTGGCAGGGAAATTTGACCTGGAAGGGCGCTGGGTGCACCTTTTTAAAAAATGAGTGATGAGCGATGAGTGATGAGCGATGAGTGATGAGTGGGGACTCGTTCATCACTCATCGCTCATCACTCATTTCCTGTCCAAAAACGGCTTTTCAATAAAGCGCCAGCTGAGTCGTGCCAGTCCGTAGGTGGCGGCGAAGGCAAGTATATGGTAAACTGCCTGCACTGCCGGAAGCGACCAGCCCAGGGCTTCCAGAGGCTCGCGGAAAACTTTCCAATATAATATGATAAACATCTGGTGAAACACATACAGCGCGTAGCTGTACTTCCCGATATGCCGGAGCCAGCCGGCCTGGCACCAGCGGTGCACATGGCTTGCAGGCGACAAGGCCAGGTATACGAAGCCCATAAACATGAGCGCCACCAGGGTACCGCGCCAGTGCGAGTTGCCAGCCACCAGGATGTACAACATGGTCATGCCCGAAGTAAAGGCAAGGTCGCGTACCAGCTCGTGCTGCCAGCCCCGGAATGTCAGCCAGCCCAGGCGCATAGCCACGGCCAGCAGGCTGCCGGCGGCCAGGCCGTCCATACGGCAATACGGCAATACATACGATGCCTCCGACCACTGTTTTTGAAATACCTCGTCGGTCCAAATTCGGAAATAGTACCCAGCGACAATTAAAATCCCGCACAGCACGGCCAATCCCCGTTTCGGCAGCAACAACACTACCAGCGGCCATACGAGGTAAAATTGTTCCTCCACTGCCAGCGACCACAAATGCGCCAGACCTACCCAGTTCGTCTGCCAGGGCCAGCCGCCTTTGAGCGCCGTGGCCACGTTGGGCAAAAACGTCACATACCAGCCCAGCGAATCATAGCCCGCGAAAATCCGTTCCGGCTGACGGTCGATGACCAGTATGGCAAACAACGACAATAAAATGGAAAAGTAATATAATGGGAAAATACGCAGCACGCGCCGCCGGTAAAAGCGCCCGAAATAATTGCCCTGTCCTTTGGAGTCGATCAAAATACCGGTGATCAGAAATCCGGACAATACAAAAAACAGATCCACGCCCAGCCAGCCGCTATGGGCCAGTTCGTACCACCAACGGTCCTTCCAGACGTCCCAAAACCAGAAATGGCAAAACAGCACCATCAGCGCGGCCAGGCCGCGTACGCCGTCGAGGGCGGGAATTCGGATGGGAGTGGACATGGGCTGTATAAAGCAGATCAACTTGAGCAGACAGAGACCGGGCGGTTATTGAGCGGGCTCACCCCTTCCACAACCGCAAAAACAGTACCTCCAGCGCCAGGAACAGCAACGCAAACACGATACACCAGCGCCACAGCACCACGCCCTGGTTTTGTTCGCCGACGACCTGGGTGAAGTTGGCCTCGGCGTTTTCGGCCAGTACTTTTATGTTTTGGGGCAGGCCTTCGGTCAGGGCTTCGTCGGTGCGGTAGCGCAGGTCGCTTTCACGGCGGTCGAAGTTGAAAGCGTATTCAGCGAGGGTGGAATCGGATTGCAGGGTCAGGCGGTACCAGCCGGCCTGCTGTACCTGGGTGCCGGGGGTAAGCAACACCTTGGCCCCAAGAATACGCTGTTCGGGGATGAATTCAGTGGACGGTTGACGGTTGACGGTTGACGGTTGGCGGTCGTCCGATTGCCCGTTTCCGTCTGCCGTCGACCGTCCGCCGTCCACCGTTAACCGGAGCTTGTACACCATTTCGCCGGTGGCGGATACCGTGTGGTTGGCCTCCAGCACCTCATCCTTGCCGATGGTGTAAGCGGCCTGCCGGCTTTTGGTGCCTGCGATGGCCGTTTTGAACAACAGGGGTACAAATATTTCGCCGTTGCGCACCAGATCGTTCACTTTTTCGTCGAGCGGGGCGGCGCTCAGGTAGAGGGCGCCCTCACCAGCAGGAAATTTGGCCACCATAGCGCTGCCGTCGCGGTAGGTCAGGATGTATTCGCCGCGGTTGGGGGCGATTTTAAAGTTGCCCTGGGTGGCCGGCAGGCGCAGGTTGGCGCTTTTGTTTAGAAATACGTCGTTGAAAACGAATTCTTCGGTGTTCACCTGGCTGGCCTGGCGCGCCAGGGGTTCGTAAGATCCAAGCGAGCCGGCATCGAAGTTTTGCAGCAAGCCGTTGTAGGAATTCAGGTCGGCATTTTGTGCGGGGAATACCAGCACGTTGCCGCCGTTTTGGGCAAAGGTTTTGAGTTCCTGCGCCAGGCCGGAAGTGATGAGTGCAGCCTCGTTGAGCACGATCAACTGGTAGTTGGGAAATCTGGAATAATCCAGCGCGCGGACGTCGGCGTTGTCGAGGCGGAAATAACGCGCGCCGGCGAAGGCGTTGTTCAGGTATTTGTTTTGCTGTGCCCCGTTGATACAGAGCACGTTGATGCGCTCGGCGACGTAAAAGGAGACGTAATAATCGTCGTCGAATTGCACCGGGTAATCCGACACGGAGAGTTTGGCCTCGTGCCAGCCCGGATGCAGGATGTTGAAACTGACGGTGTCGAGTTTGCTGGAGCGGGCCGGAATACTCAGCGCGCCCGCGGGTTTGGTCTGGTTGTCGTGGCGCAGGGCGACGCGTACCTCGCCGGCGTCCTCTTCGCCGCGGTTGCTGATCTTCACCAGCAGGTTGGCCGGCTGGTTGAGGATTTGTACGGGGCTTTCAAACCAGGCGGAATCAATGGAGATGTTGTTTTCCCGAACGGCGCGCATGGGCACCAGGTTGACTTCCACCAGGGTGTCTTTGAAATTTTGGAGGTCGGTAATGTTTTCCTGAAAATCGCTGATAAGGAAGGCGATTTTATTTTCCGCTTTGCCGGTGTTCAGGCACTGCTGCTGGCGGATGAGCACTTTCGACAGGTCGCGCGTGGCCGGGCCGGTGCGGATCTCGTCGATGCGACTCAGGGCGTCTTCCTGGCCCACGAGGCGTTGGTCGCGTCCTTCGAAGTCGTTGGTGAGCACCTGGAAACGGTCGGCCGGGCCGTAAGCTTTCACGATGTCGCGGGCGCGTTGTTTGGCCAGTTCGAGCAGAGGCGCTTCTTTGGATAAGGCGGCCATGCTGAACGAGTTATCCACGAAAATACTCACGGCTTTTTCCCCTTGTTTCACCTCCTGCGAGCGCGGAATAAAAGGTTGCGCGAAAGCCAGCACCAGGAAAATGATCGCCAGGCAACGCATGAGCAGCACCAGCAGGTTGCGCAGGCGGCGGCGGTTGCTGGTTACGTCTTTTACTTCCTGCAAAAAGCGCACATTGGTGAAATACACTTTTTTAAACCGCCGGAAATAAAACAGGTGGATAATGATCGGTATGGCGATGGCGGCAAGCGCGGTGAGAAACAGCGGGAAAACGAATTGCATGGTACGGTACGGCCTTGTGGCTTCGTTCAGGATCGGGATAAGTACGTTTTTGGGTCAAAATTGTTTTAACGGGCGGGCAAAGTTGCGGCTTTTTCGGCGAATGTTGTTGGATTAGTACGTATTGAGATGATATGATAATGAAAAAGCCCTTTTCAACAGAATCACTGAACCTCCCCCGCTCCCCGTTCCACCACCACTGCCCCCTCATTATTCCGCACGAACACAAACACCGTTTTTCCGCCCACCACCACGGGCCGAATGCGCCGCACTTGTCCTTTGATGCGCAAATCGCCGAGCGGCCAGGCTTCCATCTTGCCGCCGGGGCCGATGCGAAGCATGTTGCCGTAGGAGGCGTCATAACGGCCCATTTCGATGTTGCACTCGTAAAAATTGCCGCCGATGAGCACGCCTGCCTGGTCGCCAGTTCCCGACACGGCAGCTGCGTTCAGGGTGCTGAACTGCAGCATGTCGGGCAGCGGGTGGGCTTTGAAGGTCAGATTGCCGGTATTTTCAAAATACATGCTTTCGAAGGTGTTGGCCTCGCGCAAAACGGCTTTGGACAGTTTTTCCCGGCCAAACAGGTCCTGGATGGAAGCCTTGGCAAACTCCTTGGAATAGAGGTATTTTTTCTTCAGCATGGGCAGGGCTTTCATCATTTCCGCGTAGTTGGCAAACGGGATTTCCCGCCCTTTGAGGTAATAGGTCAGCACCTGTTCGATCTGGCCGTTGCCGTCGAAATCGCTGACGTACATGCGCACGGGTTTTTCGGCCGTGGGTTTGAATTTGGCGTTGCGCCCCAGGTTGCCGGCCAGGATGTCGAGGTCGCCGTCGCCGTCGAAGTCGTGGGGCAGCACCATGTTCCACCAGCCCTTGCGCTCGTCGAAGGTTCGTTTTTCAAACGTGCCGCCGTTGTTCAGGAAAATAGTGACGGGCTCCCATTCGATAGCCAGCACCAGGTCGGGGTCGCCGTCGGCGTCGATGTCAGCCCAGGCGCCGTTTTTCACCAGGCCGGCTTCGCGCAGGCCGCCGCCCATTTTTTCCGCAACATCTTCAAAAACACCGTTGCCTTTGTTGAGCAACAGGGCCGATCGGGGTGTAAGGCCGTAATTCCAGGGCAGCGCGCGCGCGCCGAAGAAGAGATCGACCAGGCCGTCTTTGTTGAAATCCGCCGGCAACACGCAGGAAGCGGTCATATAGACGCCGTTGAAGTCGAATCGCCGGAAGTTGCCGTTGCCGTCGTTGAGGTAGGCCCGTTGTTTCATGGCCTCGTCGGTGTCGCGGTATTCATTACCGCCGGCAGCGACGACGATGTCGGGGTCGCCGTCGTTATCGAGGTCGGCAAACACGGCGTCCACGTCTTCAAACAGGCTGTCGCTCAGGATGGCGTCCGGCGTTTTTTCAAAAAATGTGCCGTCGGCTTTTTGATAAAAAAGGGCGCTTTTTTTGCGTTTGGCGGACCCGAAAAACACGTCCTGCAGGCCGTCGCCGTTCAGGTCGCCCACCGCCAGGGCCGGTCCTTCTGAAGAAACCATGTGCGGGATCAGGAATTCGCGATTGAACTCGACAAAGGGATTTTCCTGGTGTTGGTAGTTTAGCCGGGTTTGAGCGGTCACATCGCTAAAGCGATAGGGGTTGGCCGGCTTTTTACGCAGGATATCAAAGTGAAAAGCGGGCAGTCCGGATTTCCATTCGAGAGGGGTGGTTTTGTTGAAAACGTTGTTATCGAGGCGCTGATATGTATTATCGGGCCAGATCAGCAGCATGGAATCCACCGCGGCGGGGTCGCCCACACCCACGTGCAGGTTGGTGAGCGCGCCGGACTGGTAGCCGCGCACGGGAAAATTGTCGGCGGTGATCTTTTCTCCTTTTTTGAATACGACCACCCGCGCGCCCACGGCCTGAATATTGGCAGGCGAACCTTTCAGTTTCAGGGAAAGATATGCGCTGCCGGGCGTTTTGTTTTCTGTGTGCAGGTTTTGATATAAAAAGGGTTCGTCTGCCAGGTTATTGACCACCACGTCGAGGTCGCCGTCGTTGTCGAGGTCGGCGTAAACGGCGCCGTTGGAGAAGGTGGGCAGGGCGTTTTTGATCTGATCCTCGAGGTCGGAAAAGGTCAGGTTCCCGTTGTTGTGGTAAAACTTGTTGGGCAGTTTGATGGCGGGCATTTTTTCCACCACGGCAAGATCGGATTCTTCCAGGTTTCTGGTGTTTTGTTTCCAGCGTACGTCGCTGCTTTCCCGGAAATTGGCGTAGTCGATGTCGTTCATCCGCCGCTCTATACCGTTGCTGACGAAGAGGTCTTTGTAGCCGTCGTTGTCCATATCCATGAACAGGGTGGCCCAGGACCAGTCGGTGGCATGCACGCCGGCGAACATGCCGATTTCGCTGAAAGTAGGCGACTGGGCAGGCCCTGCCGGATCGCCGTTGTTCAGTTGCAGGGTATTGCGGGCGTTTTGCGGGTGGTAACCATAACTCAGTTTGAATTGGTAAATGCCGTAGGCGTCTTCGCCCAGCGAACTTTTGAGGATATAGGGGTCTTCGGGTAGCATGTCGAGCGAAAAAATTTCGCTCCAGCCGTCGTTGTTCACGTCGGCGATATCGACGCCCATGGAGAACTGGCTGGTGTGCATGGTTTGGTCTGCGAGCACTTCCCTGAACGTCCCGTTGCACTGATTGATGTAGAGGTAGTCGTTTTCGTGGAAGTCGTTGCCGATGTAAATGTCGGGCCAGCCGTCGAGGTTGATGTCGCCCGTGGCGATACCCAGGCCGTAGCCGATGACGCTGCTGTTGATGCCCGACTGCATGGTCACTTCGGTGAACTTGCCGCCGTCGTTGCGCATCAGTTTGTCGCCCGAAAGGGGGTGCTGTGTGCCCTGAAATGTTTTTTTCTGTCCGAAAGTGCCGTTGGCGTGCACGGAATGGTTGAGCTGGAACATATCGAGGTCGCCGTCGAGGTCATAGTCGAGAAAGGCGGCCTGGGTGCCGAAGCCCGTGAGGTCGAGTCCGTAGACAATGGCTTCTTCTTCAAACACGGGGATGCCGTCGCGGACGCCCTGATTGACGAACAACAGATTCCGGCCTTTTACCGTCAGGAAATCGCCCACCTGGCTCACGTAAATATCGAGCAGGCCGTCGTTGTTGATGTCGACGACGGAGGCGCCCGTCGACCATTTACCCCCCTGCCCCCCTAAAGGGGGAACGAGGCCGGCCTGTTCGGTTACATCTTTGAATTTAAGGCTGCCCTGGTTGAGGAACAGTTTGTTTTCTGCCATGTTGGCGGTGAAATACAGGTCGATGAGCCCGTCGTTGTTGAAATCGCCGGCCGCCACGCCGCCGCCGTTGTAGAAATACATGTATTCCAGGGCATTGAACGCGAGGGTGGGCTGGAGTTTGTTTTGAAAATCCAGTCCGGTAGCGTCTTTGCGCAGCAGTTGAAAAGCGGCTGGCGCATTGTCTTTTTGGGTGCAACGCGTCAGACCAAGCGTGAAAAGGAGCAGAAATATGGATTTATGCCAGGAGGAATGGCTCATGGTTGTGTTGTTTGCTTTGCGTGGGTGATTGGTTAGGCTAATGGAATTGAGCAGGCATAGTCATCTGGTGTGGGGGCACAAAAGTAAGGAAAGGCGAAAAACAAATCGGGCAACAAATGGCTGCGTACCAGGGTTAATACATATTCCATATCAACAAAATTATAAACTACGAATATGCCTAAAAAAAATTTATT
>JAKLJF010000700.1 GCA_023151335.1 Thermoanaerobaculia bacterium
CAAACAAATAAGCCGTCTGGTCGGCGCCGTCGCGCTGATCCTCGTGTCATTAATGGCTATTCCGATCGTGAACACACAGATTTCACTGGCCCTCAAACGGATGACCACGCTCGAAGCGCTGGCCAGCGGCGATCGCACGGCGAAGGGGACGCTTTCCAGGATCACGGAACGCAGCCCCCGCGTAATGAACAAATGGATCGAAAGTCCGCTGACCGGCTGGGGCTTTTCCGACACCTTCAACGATTACCAGGATTTTCATGTCGGCAATCAAAACATCCTGCTACATTCCGGGGTACTTGGCGCTGCATTATTGGGCATGTTTTTTGTTTACTTCCACGGCAAGTTGTTTTTCCGAAGTACGCTGCTCCCCCGCGACCATCCCTTAAAGTACACTTTACTTTCGTTTTGCGTCTTTTTTCCGGGTTGGTTTTTTATCCACTCCTCCTCAGGCCAGCAGTTCGCTTATTACCAGGATCCTGGTCAGGCCGTAGTGCTGATACCATATCTGTACTTCGGCGGACTGACCTATCTCAACACCATCAGTAAACCGGAGCGTTCTGCCGTTCCACCTGCAGAAAATAATTAATCTTGAACCGATGAAAGAACAAACCGCTCCTCCATCCCATCTGCCCGTTCATTACGTGGTTTGGCGCGCCGCCGCGGGCGGGGCAGAGTTGTCGGTTAATCATTATATCGACCGGTTTAGCCCGTATCGTCCGGTTCACGTATTCAGTTTGCGGGGATCGGGCAATGAAATCTACGACGAATCAAAGATCGGGTTTCAAAACGGCTCGGACAACAACCTCGAATGTTACCTCCGGTATTTCAGGTATTGCCGGCATCACCGGCGCGACCTTTTCCACCTGATGAGCGTAGGCCCGGTCATTTTGCTCATTACCCTGCTGGCCGGCGTGCGTAGCCCGGTTTATCATATTCATGGCACCATTTACTGGAAAAAAACGCTGGCAAAAATTTACCTTAAAACGGCCTGGTATCTCTCTTCCCTGTTCCGGACGGTATTCATCGCCAATTCCCGGTACAGCGCTTCCATTTTTCAAAAAGTCGTGCTACCCGTCCAACCCAAAGTAATTTACAATGGGCTGGATGTGCGCGCTTTTCTCGAAAAACGTTCCAAACGCGCGGATTTGCGCCGACTGGCATATATCGGCCGGCTGCAACCTGGCAAAAATGTGGAACTGGTCATCCGGCTGTTTAAGGAGGTCGCCGCCGAATACCCCAAACTGGAACTGCACATTGCCGGCGACGGCGCCCTGCGTCCCGCCCTGGAACGGCAAGCCAGTCAAAGCCCGCACCGTGACCGGATCAAATTTCACGGCTGGATAACCGATATAGCCGCTTTTTACGGCAAGGTGGATCTGTTTGTGTTTCTCAGCGCTTACGAATCATTCGGCAACGTGCTCCCGGAAGCGCTGCTGACCGGTTTGCCGGTACTTACCAGCAACATTCCGGTCTTTGAAGAAATTTATGGCAACGAAGCGGCTTTCGTGCTGGGCAATCCCGAACGCTACGACGAAATAAAAGAAAACTTCCGCAAAGCCCTGACCAATTATTCGCAATTGGCCGATAAAGCCTTCGCCCTGAGCGAACGAATGCTCCAGACCTTCAATATTGAACATCACCTCTCGGAAATAGAAAACATTTATGAACAAGTTGAGTCCGCCAGTCATCTACTACCACTCCGTGGCGCCGGCGCTATTCGATAGATGGGTTCAAAAATTCCTGACGCTTCCGCTTGAAACGTTCGAAGACCAACTTGACTACCTCCGCGCCAATCACTTTCGCGCCCTCTTCTTCGACGAATGGCTGCTTTACCGTAACGGCGAAGCCAGGGTAAGCGGTAAGGAGGTTTGTATCGCCTTCGACGACGGTTTGCTCGACAACTGGGTGTACGCCTACCCCCTGGCGAAAAAATACGGTATGCGGTTCACACTGTTCATATCGCCGGAGTGTGTCGATCCTCGTCCGGTGGTTCGACCCACGCTCGAAGACGTCTGGAATGGCCGCTGTCGCGCTTCGGAATTGCAGGCGCTTGGCTACCTGAGTTGGAATATCCCGTTTCCGACAAACTCCGCGGCTTCTACTACGGCGGTTTCCCCGGCCTGCACCCCATCCTGAATGCGCACCCCGGACTCAGACCCAACTACATGAACGATCCTGATTTCGAAAAACGGCTTCCCCTCGGCACTCCCCTGTTTGAGGAAAAATCGGCCGTAATCGCGCGTATACATCAAATTAATCCCGATTTCATGTCGGAAGTAACGGCATTGGCCGATAAGTACGAACTGAACATTCCGGAACACCGCCCGGTATTTGAAACAGCCGCCCGTGAAATTTACCGGCGTTATAAAGAAGCCGGCACAGTGGTAACCGCCATTGAATCGGAGGAAGCATACCGCCGCCGGCTCGAATACGAAGTCGTCGAATCCAAACATATTATCGAATCACAACTGCAAAAACCGGTGCGGTTTTTATGCTGGCCCCACGGCGACAACAGCCATGAAGCCCATGCGCTGGCCAAAGCAGCCGGCTACCTGGCCACTACTTCCGGGAAAATGCCCGCTGAGGCCGGCAAGCCCGACCGTATCCCGCGCTTTGGCACGGCCTGGGACCTTGGCCCCTGGCTGAACCGCCAGAAATTTCATTACAAGATAGCCAGCCATTACCACAAACAACCCTATTACGCCCTTTGGCTGGCCAACGAATACAAAAACAAAATTTTAAAACGCGGCTGATGTTTTTTTATCTGGAAAAGCGGTTCACGAATACTCCGCCGGAGGTAAACATCTTGCCTTCGGATACAGCGGAATTCCATGCCTTGCAGGAAAACACCTTGCACCTGCAAGCCGGAAGACAGCGGATCGAGTGGCTGCAAATGCCGGGTGGCGGTCGTTTGTTGTTGTTGGGCGATCCGGTATTTCAGATGCGGGAAGGTCTGGCTGAAAAATTGTGCAAAGCGGACGGCCAACCTGATCTGAAGGCCTTATACACCGAAATCCGGGGACATTACAACTGGTTTTATCTGCAAGGCGCCGGCTTCTCCTGCGGCAATTCCTTTGGAGCGCTTTTCCCTGTTTATTACCATATCCGGCACGACCGGCTACTGCTCAGTTCCTCGGCTGTTTTTCTGGGCGGCAAACTGGAAACTGCCCTTCCCGACCGCCGCTATCTGCTCGAACGCTTGTTATTCAACTACCCGTTTTTTCAAACGACCGGGCTGAGCGGTGTCGGGCTGTTAGGGGCGCACCGCTGTCTGCGGGTGTCGGAAACGGGCGCACAGATAGATGCTCCGTTTGCCATAAACGATTA
>JAKLJF010000701.1 GCA_023151335.1 Thermoanaerobaculia bacterium
GAAACCCTGCGGATCGCGTTCGGCGAGCCATTGCAGGCCGATACCCGCATCCGGCTTTTCGATATGTCGGGGCGCTTGCTGCGGGACGCTCAACTCGCCGCCGGTCAACTGACCATCTTGCTGAATGTAGCGGATTTACCGGAAGGCATTTATTCGGTCATTGCCGATAATGCGTTGGGAAGCGGCGCGCGGAAAGTGGTGGTGCGTTGAATTACCAGACCGGTCTTTGTGTAACAGGAGTCATCCCGAATTTTTCAAATGACTTTGGAGAAGTCATTTGAAAAATTCGGGATGACTTCCTGTTTGTTCCGCCGGTAGAATTAATAAAAATTGGCAATTTGCTGCCATTTTGCTCATTAAAAGCCATACGAGAAGGGGCAAACCTGCCGTACACCCTACCTTTGCAGCGCCACCCTCCTTGTTTAATTTACCATTGTTTTCAACTGTAGTCATCATGCGTTTCTGGCTTACTCTTGCCGCATTATTCCTGACCCATCTGATTTTTGCCCAATCCACCCCTTCTTTTTTTCAACGTATACAAGAACAGGATATCGCGCTGCCGGATGCCGCGGTGCGTAAAATGATCCCGAACAGGTATCAAACCTACCGGCTTGATTATGCGGGCGTAAAGGAATTTTTGAAAACAGCCCCGATGGAATTTACGCCCGAAGCCCGGCAGCGCCGCTGCGTCGTTGCCTTGCCGATGGCCGATGGTTCGTTCGAGGAGTTTGCCGTGTGGCAAACGGAGATAATGGAACCTGCCCTGGCCGAACAGATGCCTTTTATCCGCACCTTTTCGGGCGTTTCATTGAAAGACCCCCGGAAAACAGCCCACCTGAGCCACACCCTGCGCGGGTTCCGGGCCATGATCCTTCGGCCCGATCTCGGCGTGGAATACGTGGAACCATTCGCCTGGAAACAGGATAAATATTACATGGTTTACGACAGGCAGGATATTCCGGAAAGCGAACGGCCAAGCGTGAACACCGGCTGGGATCCGAACTCGCCCATGCCGGAAATCCGCGATCGCCTATATACGCCGCCCGTAGAGGACCGCGGCACTTTGCTCGATCCCGTAAAGGTTAAAGTATTGAAACTGATCGTGGCCACTACCGGTGAATTCGGCCAGGATCACGGCGACAATGTCCAGGAGGTGTTTTCCGCCGTGACGGAATACGTAAAAGAAACGAACGCGATCTACGAGCGCGACCTGAACACCCGTTTTCAACTGGTTCAGGCCAGCCTCGCCGTGACGTACTTTAATCCGGCAACCGATCCCTTCAACGGCACGACCACCGGCGAATGGATGGGACAGATGGAGCCGGCCTTGAACGCGGCGGGCGTTCCGGCCTCTGCCTACGACATCGGGCACGTGTTTGCCCGCGGTGGCGGCGGGGTGGCGGGCGGGCTTGCCTGCCTGGCCAGCAAAGCGCGCGGCTGCACTACCGGCAGCGGCTCGTACGGGTATTTTGTCACCATCCTTTGCCAGGAAATCGGCCACCAACTGGCGGCCGGACATACCTGGAACCGCTGCGGCGGCGGCGCCCCCGACCAGCGAAAAGGCGGCACCGCTTTCGAGCCGGGCAGCGGCACCACTATTATGTCGTATGCCGGCATCTGCGGGCCTGATAATGTGCAGGGGTACTCCGACCTGTATTTCCACGGCGGTTCCATCGAGGAAATTAAATTCTATTACACCTATGGTTCCGGCGCTACCTGTGGCACTTTTTCACAAACCACCAACACGCCGCCGACGGTTTCCCTGCCTTATCAGAACAATTTTTTTATTCCGATTGGCACCCCCTTCGAACTCAACGGCAGCGCGGAAGACCCGGACGGCGATGCGTTGCAATATTGCTGGGAACAAATGGACATCGGCCCGGAAGCGCCCCTGGACAGTCCCATAGGCAGTTCGCCCTTGTTTCGCACTTTTCTGCCGGTCAGCGCCACCAACCGCTATTTCCCCAGGCTCAGCACCATCATTGCAAACGGATACGACCGTACCGAACAACTGCCGGCCTGGACCCGCGACATGACTTTCCGCCTCACCGTACGCGATAACCGCGCGGGCGGCGGCGGCGTTGGCTGGGCCGATGTGGCTTTTAAGGCCTGGGAAGGCGCCGGTCCGTTCCTCGTCAAAACGCCCAATACCAGTGCGGTGACCTGGCGCAGCGGCGAATACGCCGAGGTCAGCTGGGATGTGGCCAATACCGATAAAGCGCCCGTCAATTGTAAACGCGTCAATATTCGCCTGAGCCTCGACGGCGGGTTGACTTATCCCATTACGCTGGCCTCCAATGTGAACAACGACGGCAGCCATTACGTACTGGTACCCGATCAGCTCAGCACTAAAGCGCGGGTGCGTATCGACGGCGCCGAGAACGTGTTTTTTGATATTTCCAATCAAAATTTCAAAATAGAAGCGCCTGTACAGCCTTCTGTCACCCTCGGTCTGGATAACGACAGCGGCGTACTGTGCCTGCCGGCCGAGCACAGCGTGGATATACAAACTGCCGGCGTTTTGGGCTACAATACGCCGGTAAACCTCGATTTCGCCAACCCGCTGCCAGCCAATGTGACAGCCAGCTGGAGTGCCACCACGCTTGCGCCGGGTGAAAGCGCCACATTAAAACTTGATTTTTCGCAGGTAGTGGTGGAAGACGTATTTGTCATCACTGTTCGCGCCGTATCCGGCCCGAATTCTTTTCTGCGCGACATTGTGCTCAGCACCATTCGCAACGACTTTTCCGGGCAGGCTTTAGTGTCGCCGCTCAACGGCGCCACGGAATTGCAATTGCTGCAAACGCTGCGCTGGAACAAGGGTCTCGACGCCCAGTTTTACGATGTGCAGCTGGCCAGCTCGCCGTCCTTCGCCCCGGGAACTATTTTGCAAGAAAGAAATAACACCACCCTGGACAGTTTTAAAATGCCGCTGTTCCTCTCGAAAGGCACCCCGTATTTCTGGCGTATACGCCCTGTCAACGCATGCGGGGCACACGACTGGAGCGAACCCTTCTTTTTTTCCACCTATGCGGAGAGTTGCGTGAAACGGGTGGCCAGCGACCTGCCCAAAAACCTTACCTCCAATGGCAAACCGACGATCCAGTCGCAGGTCACGGTAAACAGCGGCGGTGTTATCAAAAACATGGAAGTCAGCCAGATCAAAGGCTACCACGAATATTTCAAAGACCTGGACGTAAAACTGATCAGTCCACAGGGCACAACAGTGACCCTGTGGTCGGCGAAATGCAGCAACTTCAACGGCTTTTTTAACCTGCGGCTGAACGACGAGGCTGCCGGCGCTTTCCCCTGCCCGCCGCCG
>JAKLJF010000702.1:0-1792 GCA_023151335.1 Thermoanaerobaculia bacterium
ATACCAACGGGGTAGCATAAACCGTGATCTCCGTTGTCGCGCTGGCCGTGCAGCCGTTCTCATCTTCGTAGGTGTATGTCACCGTGACCGGGCTGGAACCGGATAATCCCGATGGATCAAAACTTGCCGTGCCGTCGCCGTTGTCCGTAATACCCAAACCGCTCCACGTTCCGCCGTCGTCCGCCGGTGTGCCCGTCAGCGTAATGGCATCCGCTTCTTCACAAATCGGACTATATGTTCCCGCCGATACCGACGGGGTAGCATAAACCGTGATTTCCGTCGTCGAGCCGGCCGTGCAGCCGTTCTCGTCTTCGTAGGTGTATGTCACCGTGACCGGGCTGGAGCCGGATAACCCCGAAGGATCGAAACTTGCCGTGCCGTCGCCGTTGTCTGTAACGCCAGAGCCGCTCCAAGTCCCACCGCCGTCAGTTGGTGTGCCTGTCAGCGTGATCGCATCCGATTCCTCGCAGATCGGACTATAACTACCAGTGCTTACAATCGGCAAGGCATTCACCGTAATCTCAAACGTGCACACATCCGTGCACATATTCGCATCGGTATTCGTATAGGTAATGATATGCGTTCCTACTCCCGCCGCCGCCGGATCAAAAACGCCTGTCATGCTGTTTACACCCATACCGCTGTATGTTCCTCCCGTAGGGCTACCACCGGTCAGTGCGAATGGTGTGGCATCCACACAAACAGCAAAATTTTCCGGACAAGTCACGATATACGGCGTCAGCGCAATATCCACCTCATTCACCGGCGTGATCGTGCCCTCACACAAATTCCCGTCTGACAACGAGAATGCCAAAGGCGAACCGGTGATATCCACCGAAGCCGGGCCGGCGGCGTTCAGTACTTTAAAGGTCACCGAGAGGATGACGGTGCCATCTGTCAGGGATGCGGGGCCACCGGAGGCCGACCAGGTATACGTCAGTGCGTCCGTAATGGACATCATCGGCCCGATGATTGGATCGTCGCCGTCTATGGTAAGCGCCGAATGGCTGTCATACATCAGCTCGGTATCATCCCAGTTCAGGCTGTACTGCACCGCGGTCAAATCAGAAAATCCGCTCGTCGCCGCAATGTCGATCGTCACCATGTCGCCGCAGTCGGCCGCTGAAGTCATGCTCGAGGCAGTCAGCGTAAGCGCGGGCAATGGGTTTACCGTCACCACGGCAGAGCCCGACACCGTGGCCGTACATTCGTCGTCGTCCGTCACGGAAACCAAAGAATAGGTTGTGGTCGCGGCGGGCGTCACCGGTATATCGGCTCCGCTGACATAGCCGGTCACTGTAAAGTTATCCGTCCCGTCGGTGTACACGACCGTGTACGGCGAGGTACCGCCGGTAATTTCCACGTTCAGGTTGCTGTTTTCTCCCGCGCAGACACTGTTATCGCCTGTGAGTACGGCAGTGATGGCCGGACAGGTGAACGTGCTGGATATCTGGAAATCGCTGAACCCGCTTTCACCCGTGATTTCTGCGGAGGTAGCGCTCAGGGCGCCCATGGTCGGATAGCTCCAGGTGCTGCCGGAGTATTTTCCGCAAATAGCCGTATTAAAATCGAACGGCCCGTCTTCGTCGGCGGCGTTCCAGTTGAAAATAGCGTCGTACGTGGGCGTTCCGCTAAAGTTTGCGGCGCTAAAAGTCCAGTAGCGGTTGACCGATTGGGCGGCATTCAGGGTGGAGCTGCCAATATTCGGATGGTCGGGTGTCGAGGTGTTTACCGTTACGCCGGCCAGCCCGCCGCTGGTGCTGGAGCCGGAAATGATCGATATGTCCACAGG
>JAKLJF010000702.1:1801-3322 GCA_023151335.1 Thermoanaerobaculia bacterium
GGGTGTCGAGGTGTTTACCGTTACGCCGGCCAGCCCGCCGCTGGTGCTGGAGCCGGAAATGATCGATATGTCCACAGGAGTGTAATAGTTTGCATCGCCGATATGGAAAAAGCGGGATACGCCCGAAGCCGCGTCGGGCCAGTTGCGGCGGTGGTTGCCGTTTACGTGGCCGTTGGTGCGGGTTACGCTGGCGTTGACATTGGCGGTTACCGTATTGGCGCCGGTGGCGAGTACGGAATTGAGTTCCAGCAGATTGGTTACCGCCACGCTGTTGGTGAGCGTGACCACGCCGCCGGAATTGTCGATGGTCAGGTTGCGCACGGTGGCCGGGAGGCCATTGCCGGTGTTTTGCGCGGCGCTGCCGTTGTACACGTAGTTGGCGCCGGTATTGAAAGTTCTCGTTCCGGTCACCTGAATATTGCCGGTGGCGCCGGCGCCGGTGATACCGTCTGCCGAGCGAATACCGAGTGTGCCGCCGTTACCCGTTCCGGTAACAGTAAATGAACCGCCGCCGGTAACTACCGTGCTCGCGTCTGCCATTTGTAGGAAAGCGCCGGCGTTTACCGTAAAATTGATCGTGTTGGTGATGGTTCCGCCGGAGGTGTAGATTTGGGGGGTGCCGGAGCCGTTGAAAATGATGGCGCCTGAGCCTCCGGCAGATTCATTTATCGCACCGGCTGTAAAAGAAAAATCGCCGGCGACATTCATCGTTCCAATGGCCGAACCACGACTTAACAGCAAGGTTCCGCCCGATATTAAAACGTCACCTGAAACGGTGATCGTACGATTCAGGTTGTTACATACGTTGAATATCCCACCAGTAAGAATGAAATTACCTGCCACTGAAAAGGACGCTCCCACCCGCAGTTGAGATGCATTTGTACTGTTAATTTCAAGATTACCGGCAATTGCCGTTGGCGAGAAATTTTCATTTTGCGTTTGCCCGATACAATTATACAGGAAATTGCCAAATGTTTGGCTTTGACCGCCTGGTATTGTGTTTAAAACGCCGGTTATATTACAGTTGGAGTTTGCATTCCAGTTTGCTGTTGGAATAGTGCCGCCGTCCCGGGTATGCTGATACGTTCCGCCACTTGGGAATATCAGTTTCGCGGCTGTCGCGCCCGTTATTCCACTGCCACCATTGATGAGCGTTCCACTAACCGTTACTACAATATTTGCGGCACTTATATTAAAAGTAGCATTTTTAGTATAGGTGCCACTAATATCCGCCGTCGAACTGACGGCAAGTGTGATATTTTCAAGTGTCGCCTCCTGTGTCAGAGCGGAACCGGTGGCAATAACGAAATCATCGCCTGTTCCGTTACCTATGGTCAAAGTCTGCCCCCCCCCGCCGGCAGTCAACGTAACGTTGGTGCTCCCCGATACTGTGAGCCGCCCGATAGTCTGCGATGGCACACCGGTAATGGTAAACGTACCGCCCAGATTGATAACCAAGATATCATTGGCAGCTGGCGTCGTCCGGGTGGGCGTCCAGTTGGTGGAGGTGGCCCAGTTACC
>JAKLJF010000703.1 GCA_023151335.1 Thermoanaerobaculia bacterium
TGATGCTTTCAATGGTGTTCATTTTTTCGTCAATACTCACCCGCAGCTTGGCATATTCCGAGCTTTTATCCTTTGGTTTAAACTCAATTTGGGTGAGCACGCGGTTTTTTTCCGTGATCTTATCGGTAACGGCGAACAGAAAATCTCCTTTTTCGTGGCGTCGAAGCAAGTCCTTGGGGGTAAGAAAACCATTGTCGTCAGCGGGGTCAGCATTATTGATCTGGATTTCATTGTTTTTTTTGAGGTAGATCCAGTTGACTTTTCCATCGCTGACAATGATCTGTCCGTCCATATCGAGGCGAAACTTGTTGCCCTGTTGCCCGATGGTGCCCTTTTGTACTTCTTTGGGTTGATCAGGCACTTCACTGGTAAGTGTAAAAGCCGCCTCCATAGACTTATAGCCATCGTATTTTTTCCGGACGCGGTCCAATATTTTTTTTGCCTCCGGATCCGATTGTTCGGCAGGAGCGGGCTTTTGAGCATAAAGGCCGGGACAGGTTATGCCCAGCAGGAATATGAGCGATACAATCTTCATTGATAACATATTTTACGGCAAAGAAACGCCGAAAAGAGAACGACAGTTGTGATCTAAAGGTTAAAGATTACCAAACCCCGCCTGAAGCAACTTTTTATGGATATTGGCTGTTTAATGGGTAGTTTTGTCGGGTGAAGTAAGTTGGAATGAACCCTGAAATCTTTATTATTCAAACACCTAACCTTGTTCCCCAACAGTATAACCAATTTATCATTTATGTCCAAAAAGAAAAAAAAGGGCGGCAAAAAGTTGACCGCTAAAAACTTACAAATTGAGCTCCTTAAATTTTTACTTACCCAGCCAAAGAAGCAGTTTACCCCCCGCCAACTCGCCGATCTGCTTAAAATTGAAAACAACAAGGATTCCGTCGAGCATGCTTTGCTTCAACTGGAGCTGGCCGGGTCGGTAAAAACATACAAGGAGAATAAATTCGGCATTGCGCTCGAACGCCTCACGGTTGCGCAAAAACAGGAACAGAAACCCGAACCGGCGGCGACAACCCGGAAAATTACGCCTTCCACCAATTCAAGCAAAAAAAGCACGGCCGGGCAGAAAAAAATGATCGAAGGCCGGGTCGACATGACCCGCAGCGGAGCGGCTTATATTGTATCCGACAGTCTGGATTCGGATGTTTATATCGCGCCGAGATACCTGAATGGCGCTTTGAACGGCGATACCGTACGGGTGTTGCTTTTCCCGGGTGCGCCCCGGCACCGCCGCGGACAGCCGCCCCGCAAACCGGAGGGCGAGGTACTGGAAGTAATTAAACGGGCTAATGAATTTTTCATTGGCACCCTCCGTAAAAGCCGGAAATATGCCTTGTTTTTGCCTGACAACCCGAATATGCCGGTGGATATTTACGTGCCGCTCGAAGCCTGCGGCGACGCCCGCGACGGCGAAAAAGTGGTAGTGCGTGTCACCGACTGGCAGGAGGGCAAAGGTCGTGTACCAATTGGTAAAGTCACCCAAACGCTTGGTGAAGCGGGCGGGAATGACTTTGAGATGAAAAAAATACTCATTAATGCCGGCTTCGAACTCATGCACTCCGAAGAAGCCCTGGCGGAGGCCGACCGCATTCCGGAAACGGTATCGCCTCAGGAGATCGGCCGGCGCCGCGATTTCCGCGACGTACTGACATTCACCATCGACCCGGAAGACGCCAAAGATTTTGACGACGCGCTGAGTATCCGTACCCTGGAAAATGGCAACCTGGAAATCGGAGTACATATTGCCGACGTCACCCACTACCTGAAACCGGATACGCCCATGGATGCCGAGGCTTTCCGGCGCAGCACTTCGGTGTACCTGGTAGACCGGGTGAACCCGATGCTGCCGGAAAAATTGTCGAACAACCTCTGCTCGCTGGTGCCTTATGAAGACCGGCTGACTTTTTCAGCAGTATTCGTCTTTGACCGGCAGGACAAGATCGTTTCCCGCTGGTTTGGCAAAACAGTGATACACTCCGATAAACGGTTCAGCTACGAGGAAGCGCAGACCATTCTCGACGGCAAACCCGCGGAAAGCCTGTTGCAACTCACGATTTTCCCGGAACTCGATTCGGCGTTAAAAACATTGGATAAGCTGGCTAAAAAGATGCGCCGCGAAAGGGAGCGCAATGGCGCTATCGGATTCGACACAGAAGAAGTGCGTTTCCGCCTGGCAGAAGATGGCACTCCCCTCGAAGCCTACGTCAAGGAGCGAAAAAATACCCACCTCCTGATCGAAGATTTTATGCTGCTGGCCAACAAGGAGGTAGCCTTTTTTATCGAAAACAAGGCCGCGGCCCAACAGGAAATACCCTTCGTTTACCGGGTGCACGACCTGCCTGACCTGGAAAAAGTAGCCGAATTTGCCCGTTTTGCCGCTGCAATGGGACATTTTATGAAAGTGGACACCCCTAAACACATAGCCCAATCGTACAATGCCCTCATGCGTGCCGCACAAAAGGACGATCGTCTGAAAGTGCTGGAACCCCTCGCCATCCGGACGATGGCAAAAGCCGTGTATTCCTCCAATAATATCGGGCACTACGGACTCGGCTTTTCCCATTACGCCCACTTTACTTCGCCGATACGCCGCTATGCCGACGTGCTGGCGCATCGCCTGCTGGAGCGCAACCTCGACGGGCGCACGTACCGCATGGACAAGTCCAAACTGGAAGAACAATGCAAACACATCAGCAACCAGGAAAAAAAAGCCGCCGACGCCGAACGCGAAAGCGTCAAGTATAAACAGGCGGAACTACTGCGCCGCCACCTCGGCGAGGAATTCGAAGGATATGTCAGCGGCATCATCGACCGCGGCTTTTTTGTGGAACTGCCGGGTTCGTTAGCCGAAGGCCTCGTTGAATTTAAGTACCTCGACGACACCTACATCATGGAAGAAGGCAACCTGCGCGTTAAAGGCCGCCGCTATGGCCGCGTGATCAAAATGGGCGACCGGGTGCGCGTGCGGATCACGGGCGTAGACCTGCAAAAGCGGCAAATCGAGATGGAATTGGTAGAATGAAAATATTAAATGTAGTCAATGGAGACACACATTGACCACATTTAAAAAAAACGCCCCGCTGCCCGGGGGCCGGGAGCGGGGCGAATTGTTGTCGTGGTCGTCGTATTAGCCGCAAGTATTTATCCTTTGGGATTTTCAGTGCCGGGAGTCGGCTTATCGCCGGCTTTACGGCTTTTTTGCTGGGAAGGAGCAGGCGATGTTGGTGCAGGCGCCTGGCCTCCCCCGGTTCTTTCCTGTTTGCGCTTTTGTTCGGCAGGCTGACGGGCTTTTTG
>JAKLJF010000704.1 GCA_023151335.1 Thermoanaerobaculia bacterium
GCCGCTTGCCCATACCGTTCCTGTGTATCGGTACCGACGCCACCAACGGCCAGCAGGTGATCATGGAAAGCGGCTGCCTGCCCTGCGCCATGCGGGCCAGCGGCTCCCTGCCGGGCATACTCGCTCCCGTGGAAGTAGACGGACGCCTGATTGCCGACGGCGGCGTGGTGAATAATTTTCCGGCAAAGGAACTGCGGGAAAAAGGCATGGACATCGTCATCGGCATTACCGTGGAGGCCGGTTTGTATAAAAAAGAGCAATTGCAATCCATCGAAAAGATCATCGAACAGGTAGGTTCCTACCAGATGGAAGCCCGCTCGCGCGAACAGCGGCAATACTGCGACATCGTGATCCGGCCCGACATCGACGGCTATGGCGTCACCTCTTTCGATGCCACCGATACCCTGCTGCTGCGGGGCGAGCGCGCGGCCCGGCAGTTTTGGGAACAACTGACCGATATCGCCCGGCGGCAAAAAAAGGCGCCCGCACCCGACCGGGGCCTCTGGCAGGCCCCTGATGAAGAATGCCCCATGCACATTAACGCCGTACACCTGGCGCCCAACAAAGCCATTACCACGCCGGCCCTGCTTAAAAAATTCCCGGTCACCTTGCCCGGCGACATCACCTTCTCCAAATTCCGCGAAGGCATCGCCGCCCTGTACGCCACCGGCTACTTTCAATACATCGATTATCATTTTAAAACCGATTCGGGCGGCATCCGGGAACTGTACATCCGGCCCAAAATAAAACCCGGCTACGAACGCAGCCTCAGGCTGGGGCTGCACTTCGACAACGTATACAAAAGCAGCCTGCTGCTCAACGGCACCTTCCGGAATGTCTTGTTTAAAAATTCGGTGGCCGCGCTGGACCTCATCATCGGCGATCAATTCCGTTACAACTTCCACTACTATGTCGATCGTGGGCGCCGGCCCGGCTTCGGATATAATTCCAGGCTCAACCTCACCGACCTGTTTATCGACCTGCCCGTGCGGGTGGACATCGGCGGAGAATACGCCTTACAAAAACTGTTGTTCAACCTCACCGATTTCACCCAGGACCTGTATCTCAACCTTGCATCCGGCAATCATTTCGCCACGGGCCTGGCCGCCGAACTCAAGTTTTTTAAAACAGCCACCACCCAGGCCGTCGATTACCTGACCGAGGAAGATTACATCGACGAACTGGGCTGGTACAGCACGGGTAAAGCCTATTTCCATTGGGATAACCGCGACCGCCTGTTCTTCGCCCGCTCCGGCTGGTTGCTCGGCGCGGAAGTCCGCGTGATTTCGCCCATGTCGTCCAAAAAATACGCGGAAACCACCCGAAAAACCGGCTGGAATTTCGATCTGCGCGCCCAACGTATCCTGCCGGTGACGCCGCGTTTCTCGGTAAATATTTCTGCCGATGCCGGTATCACGCGCGGTACGCCGGCGCCGCCGTACCGCTATTTTCTCGGCAGCAACAACCTGAATCTGATCAACAACTTCCGGCCTTTCATCGGGCTTGCCTTTGCCGAAGCCACGGGCGACAACCTGTTCAAAACGGGCTTTTCGGCACAATACAACCTGTTCAAAAGCCATTACCTGACCCTGAGCGGACAAGTCGCCTGGATCGGGGATGCACTGCGGCCGTTTTCAGACGGGAAAGGATTGTTCCGCAGCCTTGGACTGTCGTATGGATTGGACACGCCGCTGGGGCCGGTGGAGCTCAGCTACGGACACTCTAACAAGGGATCAGAATTATATTTCAATCTGGGATATTGGTTTTAAAACATATTACATTTGGCGGGGATGTGGTTTGTTCGGGCAAACGGAATATCAAAAAACTTAATTTACACGGTACTAAGCTGACAAAATTTTAACGTGGCACAGTAGTATTTGGCGCTTTCCCTCCCGCATCGCCGGTATTTTCCGGTTTCACCGGCACCGTGGCCCCGTAGGCGATCAGCCCGCCGATCACGATTACATACTTGTGCCAGGAGTGCAAATTAAAACCCAGCACCTTTTCAATCAGTTGAAGCGTTGGCACAAAAGTGATGATGCCGCAAATCAGGAGAAAACTGCCGGGTACGTAATGGTTTTGCATAAAGGTGCCCCCCGCCGCCAGAAAAAAGAGTACTCCGAACACGTTTTTTACCCCGTTTTTAAAAGCCTGATTCAGGGTGTGGTTTTTCCCGCCCGGGTCGCCGGATGGCGGGGCAGGTTTTTCCAGGCGTAAGTTTTCGGTAAGATCTGAATCGCCGCCGACGTGCAGCACCAGCTCCAGCAATTTGGCGCGCGTGATGTTGTTCAGCCTCACCTGGTCGTCCAGTTCGAGCAGGCCATTGCGGCTTTGCGCGCGCACATCGTGCCATTCCGACTGGATCATGTCGAGCTGGATCATTTCTTCCCTGGCGTTCAGGGCCTGCAACAACTGACGGGTTTTGAGCAGCGCGCCTTCCATGTCTGCCGTGCTGAGTAACTGGCGAATCTCCTGTATGGCTGTATCTTTGTCCATCCTTAAAAAACGAAACCGGTTTTCTTGTAACAGATACGCAAATGTAATGCATATCACCGCAAACGGAACCATTTACCGTATACCGACGTACATCTCCTTTGCATGACGCTTGCTGATTTCCTCCAATCGCTGTTTGCCGAAGGCAAAGTTGTGGCTACCGGCAAAACAGGCGCTTTTACGCCAGACGACTTGCTGTCTGCTGAACAGGCGTTGCGGCAATTTTACGAAGAAGACGCCCTGGAAATGCCCGCCATTGCCCCGGATTTTCATGCGGCGGCGGCGCTGGGCGCCACGCAGTACCTGTATAATGCCGTACAACTGATCATCAACCGCGACCTGGACGCTGAAGCCGTGGAAAATCACCTGGCCTGCCTGCCCGAACCGGCCTCCCCGGAAATCATTTACTCCGCCGACCTGACCCTGCGTTACCTGCCGGAACTGTTCACGCTCGCCAAAGGTTTATCCCCGCGGGATATCGTCGTTGTCAAACTCAGAGAAACCGCTACCCGCTGGCCTTTTTCCAGCGTTGGAGTGGAGCCTGGAGATGAATATACCCTTGAAAATATAGTTGGCCATCCTTCGTTGAAGTACGCTTACGCCGACCGTATTTTGGCCAAAAAAGATAAAAAACGCGCGCAACATCCGCAAATAAAAGATTTAGTCAGCGAAATGCTCGGCGCATATCCCGCTGAACTTTGGCCGGAATGGGAGAGTGGAGGTTGAGCGGGTTTAACGGGTTTAAAGGGTTTAAAGGGTTTAACGGGTTGAGCGGGTTTAACGGGTTCGGATACTCTTGGCCTTCCC
>JAKLJF010000705.1 GCA_023151335.1 Thermoanaerobaculia bacterium
CCAATGGTAATACCGTCCGTTTATCCGGGACAATTTCTCCAGCGCGCCGGCAATCGGCTGAATATCCTGCTTATACCGGCCATCGGAACAACTGGTGCTGCTGCCGGTATAACAAATGCTGCCGATCACGTGGAGCTCTTGGGAAGGAGCATCGGTGCCGATACCGACGAAGCCTTGCCGGGTTATGACCATTGCGGGTTGAACGCCGGGGGCGGGATCGCGCCGAAAAATCGCGATATGCTCTTGTCCCGCCGATTTGGTGACCCGCAGGGCCGGAGCGCCGTTGCTCCTGAGAATGTCTAACCCTGCTTCGGGGGTATTGGTGTTGATCCCCGAATTTTCGTTTGGCTGAATGGTGAGGAAGGAAGAAATACCGCCTGCCGGCCCCAGGGTCAATCGCGGTTGTCCGGCGGTACCGTCAGTGGTCAGTAATACTTCCGGAACTGAAGGGCGCATTCTTACCAGGAAATTCCTTCCCGGCGCGCCTCCACTGGCGGCATTTTTACGAATGTTAACCACATCTTCATCGGCGTCGGAATCGGCGGCCCGGATATCCAGTTTAAAATCCGGACTACTCGTACCGATGCCGACACGACCATTTGTGTAATGAATGCCCGTCGGGTTGTTCAGCCATTGGGAGCCGATGCCCGCGAGTGAAAGGGTGTTACCGCCGCTGATGGTAAGATTGGTTCCGGTAAGCGACAGGGTTTGCAGTTCGTTGGTGGGGCTGGCGTCGGCGTCATTCACCTCGTCGGTGAAAGAACCGCCATTTTTCGACAAGCTTACCGTGCCGCCAGCTTTGGAGATGATCTGAATTTCGTTGATAGGGTCGTTGTCGTTGTCGGCCACGCTGAATGTGCCTCCGCCGTGCGACAGGGTAACGTTCAGGCCATTTTGTGTCAGGGTTTGTAGTTCATTTGCCGGATCAGGGTCGCTGTCATTGGCATTACCCGCTGTTTCGGCATACAGCGCATACGGTACGCTCAGCAATTGGGTGGCGTTTAAAAGCAGGAAATCGTTCCCGCCTGGCGGTTTGAAGCCGATACGCAGCCAGTACGCGTCCGTACCCCAGTCGATAGCCGAAAGGCTGGTTCCAATTGTGGCGTTTCCGCCCCCGATTTTTAAGGAAAATAATCCGAACTCGTTGGTTGGAACGGCGTTGTGCGCTTCTTTGTACACTTCCACGCCGTTCATGCTGTTTTTCAGGATCGTCGCCTGAATGCCAATCGTTTCGCCGGCCAGCACCCCTGAGCCGTCACGGGCCACGGCCTGGTATTGGAAGTACGGCGGGGCAGATTGGGCGGAGAGTTTTTCGAGGGATAATCCGACAAAGGTTAGTGTAAAGAGAAGATATTTATTCATGGTTCGGCGTGTATATTTGAAATTGAATTCAATATTTTATCAGTTTAAAAGTCAGATTTGTCCCAAACCTGGCCTCCTTGACTACCAAAAAATACATCCCCGCCGGCAACGACCCCGGTTCGATGCGGTCTTCGCCGGCGTCGGATTTTCCGGTAAATTCTACGCGGCCATCCGGCGACACAAGCGACAAAATGTGCGGAAAAGGTTTTTCAAAAGATATGGTCACTGTGCCTGAAAAAGGATTGGGATAAACCTGCACGGCGATATTTTCGGAAGGGGGCCCAAGCGTTGAAACCACGCAGGCAAGGTCCGGCTCCGGCGGCAGCCATTCGAAGGGTTGCTGAAAACCCTGGCGCAGCCAGTAGCAATTAAAGGAATCAACAATGGTCTCCAGCGTTTCGCCGGCGATTTGGCCCAGCGTCCAGGCCAGGCTGTAATTGCCTGTTGCCTCGTACGTGCCGGCGTTGGCCACCACAAAAGGGCGGATGGTCAGGGCCGATGGCGTGCCTGCGCACGAACAGTCGGTGGTTACGATGTCGTTGAGCGTGGTTTCATTGCCGTCGTCGCAGTAGTCGCCGATGTCGAGGCAAAGGTTGGGGCAGTCGGCAGTACGGGCTTCGAAAGCGGTGAGACCGCTGATGCCGTTTTCGGCAAAGCTGCCGGCATCGGAGAAAATTCCGCCCGCGGCATACTTTACCGAAATACAGGCGGGCCCGACGGTATTGCCGTTCGGCAGCTGTACCCGGTAAGTAAAAATGTCATTGGGCTTAAAACCGTCCTTTTCGGCCGTGAGATCGTCGTCGCCAAAAGCGGCGATGGCGGTATTGACGCCGTTCCACTGGACATATCCTGCACACTTGAGGACGCCATTGTCGTCGTACAGTACGGTGATGTAACTGCCCGGGGGTAGCGGCGCGCCGTTCAGGGTCGGTTTCAGGTTGATCAGCAAAATGGAGTGGTTGGAGCCGGTATTGACGACGGGGCCACAGGAGGATGGCTGTGCAAAAAGCCTGATGCTCCAAAGCGCTGCCATCCAAAGGATATGCCGGGCAAGTATTTTCATGTTACGGCTTTTATTTTTTCTCTAAAACCAGGGGATAAGCGCGCGACCCCGAGTCCGTGCGTACCCGCAGGAAGTGAAGGCCGGCAGCATATTCCGCCAACCCGAAATCAAAAGAATATGTGCCGGCAGAAAAGCGCCGGTCGAGCAGGGTAGCCAGGGCTTTACCGTCGGCGGAAAACAATTCGATCCGCAGGCGCGCGGCCGTTGTCAACCCGAAGCGCAGGTGCAAACTCCCGGCAGCCGGGTTTGGGAAATAGTTGAATTCTGCCAATTCGTATGCCTCCGGCGCCCTGGTCACGAACGACAATACGTAAAATCCGTTCGGTTGATAAACCGCCGCGCCGGATTCCAGGGCGAAATCCGGGGTAAATTCTTCGTTCGTACCGGCTTTCCAGCAGCGCAAAACAAAGGTTTGACCGGCAGCCAGATATTCCGTTATCGCCGGCGTGGCGGCATCGTCGCCCCAAATCGTGATGGCTAAGTTCTGACCCCCGAACACCGCCGCGCCGCACAAGACACCGCCCGGCGAAAAAACGCCGATCTCGTCGCCGTTTTCGATCAAACCCTCCACCGCGATGGCCGGGACGATAAGGGTGGCGTTGTTGCCCGTGTTCGTCGCGTCGAGGATAAAGTGTTGTGTGGCCTGAGCCGTTTTCTTCTGCGCAAAATCACTGTCCGGCGGTCCCGTCAGGGCGGCCGGGTAGATCAGCGTACCGGATTTGTTCGTTTTCAGCCAATACCCCTGCCCTGGTTCCATGTTGGCGATGTCGTTGATACCGTAGGCGGGGACAAACACCTTACCTGCATTGTTTTTTGCCAAAATAACGGAGCCGCCAAGGCCGGCCAGTGCACTGCTGGCCGGCATCGGGTTGTC
>JAKLJF010000706.1 GCA_023151335.1 Thermoanaerobaculia bacterium
AGGATCACGCCCCGCAGCTCATCCGAAAATCTGGCGGAGCCGCTGAGTTTGGCCATTTCTTTTTCCAGCAGTTCTTTAAAAATGGCGTTCAGCGCCGGGTTGTGGCTGATCAGCGGCAGGCGCATGTCGGATAAGCGGAAAACGATACAGTTGGAGGGCTGGTCGAACAGCGGCTCGGTTTTCAGCACGCGCAGGTATTCCCGCGTATCGCGCGGGCGCGCGAACGCGAAATGAACCCGCAACGGCTGAATGGGTTTGCCGCAGAGCAGTTTGACAAAATGGGGGATCGTGGCGATCGTGTGCTCCACCACATGGCGGGCGGTTTCGGGCGACAGCTCCGTCCACAAGGGGTATGGGTTGGAGTGATAGAAAAATTCCTCGCCTTTTATTTCCGTAAAACTGGGCGCGTTATCGATCAGGCGTTTGAACTGCACCAGGTTTTGAAACGCCGTGAGCAGGTCGGGGCTGCTTTCCATAAAATAGCCTACGATACCGACCAGGCCCGGCGAGGTCATGTCGCCCAGGTGCAGGCCCAGGAAGGGGTCGCCCGAATAGCGCAGCGCCTGTTCCCAGGCTTTGATGCATTGGTCGAGATTGGCCCGGGCGTTCGGGTCATCGAGCGTATCCGGTTCTACACCGACGGCCCGGCACACGTCGTTCAGGTCGGCGCCGCGCCGCACGGCCACCAGGGCGATGTTGCGCACGAGCGACATGGCGGCCCAAAACCCTGTTTTTTCCATCTGTCGTAAAATGTCCGTTTTCTGTCGCGAAGTACGAGCGGCCGGGAAATACCGGGCCCGCACCTTTGTCCTGTCAAAAATACAACAAACACATCACTTCAAACAAAAGGAGGACAACATGCCAACCAACGCCATTCCATCCAACCAAATGAACCTCTTGCGTTTCGCCTTTATCGCCGGCCCGCTTTTACTGGTACTTTCCGCGCTCAGTTTTTCCCTGGGCATCGGGCTGATACCGCCCGGCATCACGAGTTACGTGGAAGGGATTTTCGGCTCGTATGCCATACTGCTTTTTGTACCGGTTTATCTGCACCTGGCCGGTATGTTAAGTCAAAAAAACAAAACGCTGGGTACTATCGCCACCATCACCGGCCTGGCCGGGTCAGTGACGGGCTTCAGCCTGGAGTTATTCCGCGTGATCGAGTATGCCCTGCGCCAGCATGGCGCCGGTGATGCCGTATGGCAGTCGTTTTACGCCAACCCCAACGGGGAGTTTATGCTGGTCGCCCTCATGGGGCCGCTGTTCCCGATCACTTCCATTTTGCTCGGCGCCGGGTTCTGGCGCGCCAAAACGTTCCCGGTATGGGTATCGGCCGGGCTGATAGCCGCCGGTATAGGCTTCCCGCTGGCCCAGGTACTCGAGCTGGACTGGGCGCTGAAAGTGACGTATCCGATGGCCTGCGTGCTGTGGTTTATCACATTGTCGTATATCGGGGTAAAACATATTGGCCGGAACAGCGCCGCGGCACATTCGGCGGAATTAGCCCGGTTGGCCGGCTAAGCGGTCATCGGACATTGAAAATTGTACATTGATCATTGTACATTGATCATTGATCATTTCAAAAATTAAACATTTAAAAATTTTTAAATGTCCAATGTCCAATGATCAATGATCAATGTACAATTTTCAATACTGAGGGGCATGGTAACCGGATCAAAAAAATTCCCCCGCTCCCGCATCCAAAATTCCTTCCCCCTTCCGACCTTTGCGCATGGAATCAAACAATGCGTTGCCGAAATTTCTCGGCGAATCACTCACCTTCGACGATGTGCTGCTCGCGCCCGCGTACAGCGAAGTCCTCCCCAGAGAAGTCGACATCTCCTCCCAGTTCACCCGCGGCCTGCGCCTGAATGCGCCTATCTCATCCGCTGCCATGGATACGGTAACGGATAAAAACCTCGCCATTGCCATTGCGCGACAGGGGGGCATTGGCATGATCCACAAAAACATGAGCATCGAGGAACAAGCCGACCAGGTGCGCGCGGTCAAACGCTCCGAGGCCGGCATGATCATCGACCCCGTGACGCTGCACCCCGACGCCACGGTGGAACACGCGCTCGACCTGATGCGCCGCTACAGCATCGGCGGTATCCCCATCACCGACCGGCGCGGCAAACTGGTGGGCATCCTCACCAACCGCGACCTGCGCTTTGAAACCGACTACAGCCGGCGGGTGCGCGAACTGATGACGAAACGCAACCTCGTCACCGCGCCCCAGGGTACTACGCTGTTGGAGGCCAAACATACCCTGCAACAACGCAAAATCGAAAAACTGCCGGTGGTGGACGACGATTTCCACCTCGTAGGGTTGATTACCTACAAAGACATTATGAAGGGCGTCAACTTCCCCAATGCCTGCAAGGACGCGCTGGGCCGCCTCGTGGTGGGCGCCGCCGTGGGCGTCACGGCCGATATGGCCGAGCGGGTGTCCGCCCTCGTCAAAGCCGGCGTCGACGTGGTGACGGTGGATACCGCCCACGGCCATTCGCGCGGGGTACTGGAGGCCGTAAAACGCCTGAAGCTGATGTTCCCCGACCTTCAGATCATCGGTGGCAACGTGGCCACCGGTGAAGGCGCCAAAGCGCTCGTGGATGCCGGCGCCGACGGCGTAAAAGTGGGCGTCGGCCCGGGCAGCATCTGCACTACCCGCGTGGTGGCGGGCGTGGGCGTGGCGCAGTTGTCGGCCATCCACAACGCCGCGCAGGGCATCCGTGGTTCCGGCGTTCCCATCATCGGCGACGGCGGCATCCGCTATACCGGCGATATCGTAAAAGCCCTTGCCGCCGGGGCCAGCAGCATTATGGCGGGTTCCCTGTTTGCCGGCGTCGAAGAAGCGCCCGGTGAAACCATCATTTTCGACGGACGCAAATTCAAAACATACCGGGGCATGGGCAGCCTGGGCGCCATGCAGCAGGGCTCCAAAGACCGTTATTTCCAGGACGTGGAAGACGACATCAAAAAACTCGTGCCCGAAGGCATCGAGGGCCGCGTACCCTACAAAGGCACCGTGGCCGAAGTGATGAACCAATACCTCGGCGGCCTGCGCGCCGGCATGGGCTACTGCGGCGCGCCCACCGTTAAAGATTTACAGGATAAAGCCCAGTTCGTACGCATCACCAACGCCGGCATGGTGGAAAGCCACCCGCATAATATTGTGATCACCAAGGAATCGCCGAATTACAGCAGACATTGAGTAACATTGAGTGATTGAGTGATTGAGTGATTGAGTGATTATTTCATACGCCGCCTACGGCGTCGTAACACTCAATCACTC
>JAKLJF010000707.1:0-276 GCA_023151335.1 Thermoanaerobaculia bacterium
CCGAAGCGGGCGCAAAGGTACGACGAGTTTTGATTTTGCAAATAAGGAGATCAAAATTTTTTCTACTTTTTTTTCAAGCTGGCAGGAGGAATGGACAGCGGGGTGGACGGTCCGGGCGTTTTGGCAAAATAAAATATGGCGAAACGGGTAAAAAAAAGCTGATTGCGGCTTACAAGAAAGGCCGTACACCGAATTATCGTCAAAACTGCAAAATTTTCAGTTGCGCAGAACAGTCATTCAGGCAGCGGCTGTCGCAGCATACCACATCTGCCGGAT